>JAZUEE010000278.1:0-22467 GCA_045639985.1 Bacteroidales bacterium | reverse complement strand
CTACCGGTATGTTTTGCGCTATCGCGCTTGGCACACCAGCTCTAATCGCGAAGACAGCGGACTGAAAAGCCGTAATCGTTCACATTCTGGGAGTTGTCATCAGGACAATAACGATATGGTTCTGTCTCTGATGAGGTATTTCCTCCCATTGGAATCTCACTTCCGTCTGCATAGTGTTCGGTCTTCAGGTTGGAGGCCATCCACACCTGCTTGCCGATTTTTACGGCATCGTATTTGTTTCCGTCCACATCTTTTACTGCATTACGGATAATGTTGTGTTCCGGTTCTGGCCGTTCGCAAGCAGCAAACAGCAGACCGACCATCGCTAATAAGAATAATTTCTTCATAATTAAAAAATCAGGTTGTTACTAATTTGGGTGTTTTGCTGAATTTATCTCACAAGACCGAAAGATTTAAGGGGCATGAATCAAATTGTACATAGTATGGAATATATTTTTGCCTGATTTTCAGATTATTATATTTTTTGCCTAAAAAACAGATTGTACATTTGCTTTAATTTTGCTTTAATTTTTTCCTGCTGGAGAAGCAGATTCTTTTGATTTTTCTTTAATCGCCAGTTCTATTTCTTATATTATAGTCGGTAAAACCCCGTAGATGACCGTAAAATCAGTCGTTATCGGGGCTTTTTCGTATGCTTGCAAAAATAGTTTTTGAACGGATGATGAGGTATAAAATGGCGTTTTTTTTGCCGTCTGAACGACCTTTGAAAGTGTGTGTTTTTCTCTTTTGAAAAGATGAATTTTTCCGAGTTAGGGTCAAAGTAGGGTCAAAAGTAGGGTCAAAATGAAAAGATTTACACCCCCATATTATCAATATGGAATAGCTAAATGGCGTTTTTTTAATGATTGTACCACCGATATTACTTGTTGAGGTAATCAATTATATGGGTGATATTCTGTATAATTGATTGATTTTCAATAATAATGCTGTTTTTGGACTCTTTTTGTGTGTTTTAATGGCGTTAAACCGCCTTTTGTGTGCTTTTGTGCGTGCCTACCTGCCTGCACATTCGTGTACTTATCAGTTATAGTTTATCCAACAGGAACAGCCTATATGACAAGGGTTTTTGGGCATTTTGTCTAATGGATATTTGTTTTTCATCCTTTCTTGTGCGCAACGGCATCTACTGCTTGTACTGCTAACTGTGCATGTAGAATAAAGTCTCTTGCGAATATCACGATCATTGTTTAAATGTTCCCACCCATATACCGAATGAGAAAATGTATGCAAAAGCAGTCGTATTTCGGTTTCGTAGTAATCCCAAAGATTAAGAATTTGAGAAGCATCCTTTTCGGACAGATCTTTTAATGGAATCAGTTCAAAAAGTTCGCTAAATGCAATATGATCATCAATTGACAATATTTTTTCGTCGTTTGATAGTATATACTCTATCGCTTGGTCTTTGCGCTTATATGTTTTCTCTGGATTGTCAGCAATCTGATTCAGCGTTTTCAATGTTTGAGATGCCAAAACATCTTTAATCGGGATATTTTTCCCTTGAAGAGCCAATCCGTTTTGTGACATTTGTTCAAAAACATTGCGATAGTATTCTCCTATGCCAACATTAACCACGCTGCCTATTTTGTTGTAATAAGACAAATAAACATTGATACTATCAAAACCATATTGATTAACAAATATGTCGTCAATAGTTAGGTCTTGTTCTACGAAAAGGTTTTCAATGTCAATGTCTGGAAGCTCGTAAATACTGTCAAGAGCCTGTGTTCTAAAAGACTTTATTAAAATATCTTTGTCTTTAATCCCCATTTGATCAAACTCTTTGCAGTCAGCAATCAACTGACGCAACCTGTTATTATATACAATGCTATATTTGTTTTTGTACTCTTCTATTTCTTTGATGGTGATGTTGTTTGATACAAAAACAGACAACAACTGTCGTTCTGAATCACGGTTATACCCACTATCGCATAGTTCTCTTATGATTTGGGCGATATCCTTTGTGACATGCAAAACAGTCAGTTCAAAAGGTGTTCCCGGATTCAAACACCATCCATCAGCCGTTTCTCGAATAGGGGTGGAGTATGCAACAGACTCGTATTCGATTGTATAAGGAGTATTTGTGCCTCTGCGCTCTGCTACATGTTTTGTTTTCCCCTTTTTTTTGACAGAAACAACTATTAATACTACTAAAATAACAAAAATAATAAAACCTACCATAATGATAATTTAATTTGTTGTTTTACTCTAATCTTATCACTCCCACCACAATACTCAAACTGCGGATGTCACTTTTGGGAATGCTGAATGGTGGATAATGTTCTTTGTTGTCTGACACAAGAAGTATTTTGTCAGGGTCCTCATCTTGGAACACCCGTTTAACGAGCGCTCCCTGACTGCTGTCGATAACATAGATTTTTCCCCATTGAAAGAAAAGCACGTCATTAACCCTTCGGCACGCCAAAATATCCCCATTACTGTACTTTGGGTACATTGAACTCCCTGACACGCGGATCATATACTCCACATTGAGGTTCGAAAATTCTGGTATTGTATAGTGAGCGCAATCTATGAATCGAAGACCTATGTTGTCTTCTGATGGAATGCCCGCTATGGCCTCTATTGGGATGAGCGGGATGCCGGTGCCGACTGCCGCCGGATGGGCTACCGGTACCCCGTCGTTTCGGAGCATTTCACCCCGACCTGTGATTAACCAATCAATATTCAAATTCGTAAAGTTTTGCGATATTTTCTCCAAAGTATCACTGCGAAAAGTAGTGTTTTGTGTGAGCAATTTGCGTATTGTACCCTCTGAAACACCAATTTTTTTAGAAAATAATGTTGGTGTAATTTTGTAATAATCAATAATTTGCTGCAATCTATCTTTCATACATCGAAAAATTTTGCGATTAAATGTTGTATTATCGTAAAACTTTACTATTTTTGCCAGCGTTGTTTGATAATCAAACAAGCGTGTAAAGATACGCAAATTATCAATTTAAGTTACAAATGAATAATAATATGTATCCAAACAAACCGACAAACTATCTTAACAAGTTCATTAAGGCAAGACGTGTTGCCGCCATTGCCATTGTCGCCCTCATACTCAGCGTGATGATGAACATCGGCATGTCGAAGAATCTCAAAGAGGCTGACACCTGTGTTGACTATTACCGCGACAGTGCGTGGACAGCATACGAGGTTGTGGACAGCCTCCAACACGAGGTTGACGCCATGAAAGGCGAAGAATGGTATGTGGCCAATTTGTGTAACGAATAATATCAATAGACAATGAATGACGGAATGACTCCAAAGAAGGTGTGGACGCCGAAGGGCGCAGGTCTGATGCTGGCCAAGAGATTCCAGGTGAGCCCAAACTGGGTGAGCAAGGCACTTCTCGGACAGAGCAACAGCAGCACGGCACGCAACATCCGCGCGGTGGCAATCAAGGAATATGGTGGCAAGGCTATAGAATAGTGTGTTATGTATAATATAGTGAACGGTACATTGGTGATGAGCGTGAACGACTGGTGTGAAGCCGGACTGACTATTGATCAGTTCAAGAACGACAGCAAGCGTGGTCAGTTGACCATCTTCCGTCGCGGCACCAGGGGCAACACGCTGATAGACGTTCGCAGCATCAGCCGCTTGGACCGCCGCGCCGCCATAGAGAACATGTATGGAAAGATTGAGGATGACACGGTGAAGACCGGCTTGAAGGCCGTTCTTCCGGACCAGGAGGCGGCCAACTTCTATATGTCGTATCGAGACGATCAGGGGAAGGCACTCACTACCGAACGTCAAAAGCTGTACGTTAACGGAGCGATGCTGATGAACACGCTGCTTCGTATCCGTGCGGCACAGCAGGCGGCGAGGGCAAGAGGCGGCGAACGCAAGAAGATGAAGGACTGGTGGCGCGAGTGCGTCGATTTCGTGAAGGAGAACAGCGAACGCTATCCGAACGTATTGCCGACGAACGCAAGACGTTTCGAGGAGAAATACAGGGAATACGCCAGCGACGGCTATTCGGCGCTGGTAAAGAGGACCAACAGCGACGGCAATGCCGAGAAGCTGACCGAACGCGCCAAGGACTGGCTGGTGGCGCGCTGGGCGTCACCCGTTGACCGCTGCACCATCACGCAGCTGTTCGAGCTCTACAATGCGGAAGCGATAGTCAGGGGATGGCAACCGGTACGCAGCGCAAGCACTATTGAGAGGTTCATCAACCGTCCGGAGATCGTGCCGTTGTGGTACGGCTGCCGATACGGCGAGCTGAAGGCGAAGGAGAAATACGCGCGCCAGCACAGCACCATTCTTCCGCAGCAGCGCGATTCGCTGTGGTACGGTGACGGCACGAAGCTGAACTACTACTACCGTGACGATAACGGGAAGGTGGCCACCTGCAATGTGTACGAGGTGGTGGACGTTTACAGCGAGGTGCTACTCGGCTACCACATCAGTGCCAGCGAGGACTATAATGCACAGTACAACGCTTTCAAGATGGCTATGGAAACCTCCGGGCACAAGCCCTACGAGGTGCGTTTCGACAACCAGGGCGGGCACAAGAAGCTGGAATCCTCCAGCCTTTTCGCCAAGATGGCTCATCTGAGCATCAGCTGCCAGCCGTACAACGGCAAGTCGAAGACCATCGAAAGCATTTTCGGTCGTTTCCAGGCGTCATTCCTGCACAAGGAATGGTATTACACCGGACAGAACATCACAGCCAAGAAGCGTGAGAGCCGCGCCAATATGGAGTTCATCTCGGCCAACGCCAAGAGCCTACCGACCCTTGACGAGGTGAAGAAGCAGTATAAGATGAGACGTGATGAGTGGAACAGCGCAAAGCATCCCGACACGGGCGTGCCAAGAATGGAGATGTACAGATCATCCAGCAATGAGATGACCACGTCTGTCGGGATATTCGACATCATCAGCATTTTCGGACTTATGAATCCGAAGCCTATCAAGTACCGTTCAAACGGCATAGTTATGAAGGTGGGCGGTGTGAAGTACCAGTACGAGGTAATGGACGAAAAGGGGCAGCCGGATTTCGCATTTCTGAAGTCCAACGTGGACCGCGAGTTCTTCGTGGAGTACGTGCCGGACGACATGAGCGTGGTGGCACTGTACGAGGCGACGGCCACCGGAGAAAAAAGGTTCGTGCGGATGGCGGAGAAATACATCAGCGTGCACAGGGCCGTTCAGGAACAGGACGAGTTCGACCACGCCTTCATCAAGGCGATGGACAGCCGCAACAAGCAACTGCGTTCGGAGATGGTGGCGGAAACGGAGGAGATTCTGGAACGCAACGGCCTGCACCCGTCGCAGCACGGGCTGGTGATGCCAAAGCCGAAAGGCAACTTCCGCCGCAGCGACGAAGAGATGGAGCCAGGCAGGGTGATGAAGCGTGAAAGCTGCGTGGTTGAGACGGTCGATGATGACGGAGGCAGTCTCTACGACCTGTACTAACGGCATCAGAACACAATTTAAATACCATTATATCATGATTAAAGAAGAAGAAAAATTAGAAATCAGGGACCGCCTTGCGAGCTACTGCGAGCAGAAGGGCAGTCAGAACAAGGCCGCCAACAGTCTTAACGGCGTGTCATCGGCCACGGTGAGCAAGATCATCAACAACGACTGGTCGCTCATCAACGAAGTGATGTGGCGAGGCATAGCGGCACAGATAGGTTTGAAACAAAAAAGCTGGAACATCGTGGAAACAAGAGATTTCAAGACGTTGGCGGGTCTGTTTGCCGACGCACAGGAAAATGCGATGGTGATGGCCGTGTGCGGCGAAGCCGGAAGCGGCAAGACGCTGGCCATCCGTCATTATGCAGAGAGCAATCCGAACGTGTTCGCCCTCTGCTGCAACGAATACTGGAACCGCAAGCTGTTCCTTCAGGAGCTGCTTCGCGAAATGGGTCGCAATCCGAACGGAGACACCGTAGGCGAGATGATGGCCTCCATCGTGGGCAACCTGAAGCGGATGGAGAACCCCATCATCATCATGGACGAGGCCGACAAGCTGAGCGACCAGGTGATGTATTTCTTCATCACGCTGTACAACCAGCTGGAGGACCACTGCGCCATCGTGATGGTGGCGACCGACTACCTTGAGAAGAAGATCAAGCGCGGGCTCCGTCTGAACAAGAAGGGCTACAAGGAGATATACAGCCGCATAGGCCGCAAGTTCATCACGCTGAAGGGTGTCGGCATCGGCGACATAACGGAGGTGTGCATGGCCAACGGGATCACCGCGAAGAGCGACATCCGCAGCGTGATTGACGACTGTGACGGAGACCTTCGCCGCGTGCGGAGACGCTGCCACGCCATCAGCAAGATGAACCTTGAAAAATAGTGCGGCATGGGACAGGCGTTGAGTGTCAACAAGGTTTTGAATGCGAAGTTCCATCTGCTGGAAATGGACGGCGAATGGTTGTCCGCCATCGGGAAGCCGGAGCTGACCGGCAGTTGGATGATCTACGGTGCGCCGAAGAACGGCAAGACCACGTTTGCGATGATGCTGGCCAAGAACCTGAGCCGCTTCTGCCGCGTGGCGTACGACAGCGTGGAGGAAGGCCTTTCGCAGTCCATACAGATGTCAATGGAACGTGTGGGAATGAGCGAGGTTGGCGGCCGCGTGGTACTTCTGGACAAGGAGCCTTTCGGCGAACTGGTGAAGAGGCTGAACAAGCAGAAGAGTCCCGACGTGGTCATCATCGACAGCGTGCAGTTCATGGGGCTGACCTTCGATGAGTACAAGCGTCTGAAGACGGCGTTCCCGGACAAGCTGTTCGTGTACGTGAGCCACGTGAGCGGACGGCAGCCGGAAGGACAGGTCGCCAAGCGCATCTGGCGTGATGCAAACGTGTATTTCCGAATAGAGGGGCACCGCGCATTCCCTGTGAGCCGTTACGGCGGCGGCAATCCGATAGACGTATGGAAAGAGCGTGCGGAAGAGTATTGGGGACTTGAGAAATAATGAATAATGAACAAATAACAATTTACAACAATTATGGAAATAACATTGAATCAATTAAGACTGGTGCAGACGGTGATGGGGAAGATTTCCACGGACCGTGAGACCAGATTGGAGATTCTGAGCGATATGTGCCAGCGCCCCATCGGAAGCACGAAGGAGCTGACCCAGTCGGAGGCCAAGATGGTGGTTGAGAAGTTGGGAGGCCAGTGGGCACGAGGCAGCATCAAACGAAAGCAGAACCTAAAGGCGACCATCTACCATCTGAGTATGAGGATCGACTTCCTGAACCTTGACTACCAGGGCACGGATTACGCCACCCGCAAGATGAACTGCGCGAAGGTGGATAACTGGCTGCTGACGCACGGCGTGGTCAAGAAGCCGGTGGACAGTATGACGACGGAGGAATTGGGCAAGGTGATCGGGCAGATGAAGGCGATAGTTGGGAAGTGATAATTGATAATTTAGAATTGATAATTATGAAGTTACATTTGGTAGTTACAGGTAAATGGTTTGATATGGTAGCCTCAGGAGTGAAAAAAGAGGAATACCGATTACACAATCTCTATTGGCATCGTCGGATAATGAAGCAAAGCATAATTGATTCAGTGGTGTTCCATAGAGGATATACCGGCATAACGCACGAACGGGAATGTTTGAGAGTCAGAGAAGGCATTGGGAAACCGGAATGGGGCGCTCCAGAAGGAGAGGTGATCATATTGGAACTTGGAAAAGAAGTGAGATAATGGGAAAAATGGATACTCCGGGTGTGTGCGCAGCCAGGTGCGGGTTCGAATCCCGCTTATCTCTCCAACAATTTACAACAATATAATCGATAAATAATATGGACCCAAGATCACAATCAAGAAAGAAGCTGTTGGATGAAGGCTACAAGTTCATCCGGTTGATTGAAGCACGAGATTCCAAACCCCATACGATAACGGTATGCGAGCGATACGGAGCGTGGCGGAAGTTGGAGACGTTTCCGTCAAATGCGGCAATGGTGAGACGTGCCAACGAGCTTATATCAGGAGGCAAGTATCTGTGCCTTGAATATTAACCTTATAAATCATTAACGAAAATGGAAAAGACAACGGTCGAAATGACTCAGGAACAGTTGAAGGAGTTTGAGGCGTTCAAACTCGAACAGAAGAAAAAAGCGGAGGCAGAGGAGCGTTCTGAAAAACGCAGACTGCTTCAGACTATGACGGATGACGCGCTTGTTACGTGCATTGCCAAACTCAAGGATGCAAGCGACTATCTGCGCAATGTAAAGTCCACTATTATGGGCGAGTTCAGTACAATTATGGAACTCCGCAAGGAAGTGAACGAGGATGCCGGAAAGATTATCGATCAGGATTCTTTCACGTTTACGGATTCCAATGGCACGATGCGCATCCGCATCGGCTACAATCTCTCCGATGGTTACCTTGACCAGGTTGAAGATGGTATCAAGAAGGTGAAGGAATACCTGAAGAGTCTTGCCAAGGATGAGGAGAGCGGCAGAATGGTAGATATGGTTCTGCGCCTGTTGTCGCGCGACAACAAAGGCAACATCAAAGCGAGCCGAGTGATCCAACTCTCCAAGATGGCGCAGGACAGCGGCAACGAGCAGTTTATCGAGGGTATGCGCATCATTCAGGAGAGTTACCGTCCGACAAGATCCAAACTGTACATACGTTGCAGCGTTAAGGAAGCTGTTGAAGGTCAGGATGGCGCCAGCGAATGGAAGGATGTGCCATTGTCGATTACGGAATTATAGTCCGAACAAAAGCGTTGGAAGGTGTCCCGTGTAGCATAGTGGTGAGTGCGCACATGTAATAGCTGTTTACAGCTGCTACATGTTGAATGTATTGGTTCGAATCCAATCACGGGAGCAAGATAATTGATAATTAATAATTGAAAATTGATAATTATGTCAAAGAAGAGTAAAGATGACAAGACAGTGGTCAGTTCGGACAAGTATGTGTTCGTGGAGTATGACGGGCCGATGCCGCCCTGTATCAGGTGTGTGTTCGCGGATGGTCCGGAGGATGTGTGCGACAGCAAGGCGTGTCGCGACTATGAGCGTGAGGATGGCAAGAACGGCTATTACCGTGCCGCCAACGTTACGAAGTTAAGCTATCCGTATCCGAAAGGAGGAACCCAATGAGGGTGTATATAGCCGGCAAGGTGAGTGGCCTTCCATACGGTGACGTGTTCACGAAGTTCGGGATGGCGGAGTACTGGCTGAAGAACCAGGGTTGGGAGGTGGTGAATCCGCTGAGCTTGTGCAGTTCGAGCTGGAGCTGGAGCAAGTGCATGCGGGTGTGCCTGTCGGAGTTGGTGAAGTGCGACGCCATCTGCATGCTTCCGGATTGGACGGACAGCAGGGGTGCCCATCTGGAGTGGGCGGTGGCCACGCACCTCGGAATGAGGGTGCTGAACTATAGGCCGAAACAGTGATCAGTGAACAGTGAACAGCTTTATAATAACAAAAGGATTGCAATATGAGAGTATTTGAAGTAACATCAGAGAAGTACGATGGTGTCGTTGTGTATAAGTTCGGCGACGATGACCAGTTTGTCGGAGTCGACTATTCCGGCGCCAATATCAACGTGGGCCAGGCGAGCTGGATAATGCAGCACCTGCCCGCCAACGCGAAGTCGATGGAGCATTTGCCCGTCACTTGCGCCAAGGTGGTGGAGATTATCGAGGATGTGGATTTCCAGGCATTCTGGAACCGCTACAACGACAAGGCGCGTTCATCACGCGTGAAGACCAAGAAGGCATGGGACAGGATGCCGAAGTCGGAACAGATACGGGCGTATCATTTCGTGCCGAAGTATTTTGCGAGCATTCCTGGCGGAATTATGAAAAAGTATGCGACCACGTATCTTAATGATAAGTTGTGGGACAATGAGTAGGTAATAGGTAATAAGTAATAGGTATGAATAGGTTTAAATTCAAAATTCAATTAAATGGGCTTGAAATGCAAGTTCTTGGTGCGGCAGTGAATGAAGGTGTCAAGTTTGCGGTTAAGGCTGAATCTACGTCTGATTTGTTGCTGATAGAATCGTTGGGAAGTCTTTTTTCTAAGCTTGGGAAAATGTACCGCCCGAACAGGGATAGATACACAGTGCAACTGAGCACGTTAGAAGTAGCCTCAATCAGATCGATTGTGGCTACGATATTGACCGCTGTTGACGACTCAAGAGCCAAGGCATTAGGCATGCGCCTTGAACAGGATCTGTTCAACCAGATAAACAGGGAGTGCAACATTTATAATGCGATGAATTATGGGCGCTGATTTGAAACTGCTGTACGAGGTGATGGTCGGATACTACGGCTGCCAGTTCAACGTGAGGACGCGCAAGCGCTTCTTCAGCGACAAGAAGGCGATGTTCTCGTATATCGGGCGGAAGTTGGGTGCCACTTACCAGGCGATTGCCAATGAGCTCGGATTGAATCATACTTCAGTGGTTCACGGCGAGAGCCTGATGGAGGAATTAATCGCTGCGGATCCGGCGTTTAACCGGCAGTTAAACGACATCATGGATGAGTACGAGTTCCGGCAGTGGGCGGGGATACTGGTAGGAAGCGAATCTGAGTAAATCTGAAACAAATACGCCTACGGCGTTGGAGGAAGCAAATCTGAGTAAATCTAAAGCAAATATGCCTGGCGGCATATTGAACAGTAAAAAAGTTATTGACAATGAGGCATAACGGCTTGCAGGGATGCGGCCGTTTTTTTATTTTTGCGGCAAACAAAACCGTGAATAAGTATGGCAAGAAACAGACTAAACCATCTCCTCTATTGCAAGAAGGTGTGTGATATCGTTAAGGAACACTACGAGCCGGATTGGACGACATACGCGGCGGTGTGGAGAAGGTTTGTGAATCCAGTCTATCCGATGAGCTACCCCACGTTCATCAAGATTATCAATATGCCGAATCTGGATGGTCAGATACAGGAGGCGCAGCGTATGGCGGAAGCCAAACGCAGGGCTTCAGCGGATAATGTGGTGCGCAACCAGTTGGATTTGTTTGGCGATTAGTCTTCGCCGATGACGACGGACGGAGCGGCCGTGACGGTGATGAAACCGGTTTTGACGGCGGAGTCGTCAATCATATTGCATTTGTATTCCTCGATGTTGTCCACAAACCTTTCGTGGTTGTGGTTGGGGATGGTCTTGGTGCGCATCCAGGAGTTGGTGTTGGAGGCTGAGAAGTTCTGCATGGCCGCCACCACCTTGTCCACGATGTCGAGATATTCGAGTGCCATCCGTTCGAAGCAGTCCGGGGTGTAGTCGGCGGTGTCGTTGAACCACTGGGTGACGATGTGCAGCCGGACGAAGAGTTCGGCGCTCTGCACTCGGTTGCCGAGGGTCTTCCAGTCGTGCGGCAGAAACTCGACGAAGACGGCGGGTGTGGCGAACGGGGTTTCCTGCTCGATAAACTCGACCTGCTGGTTCCAGAGGTCGAAGTGTTGGAAAAGTTGTTCGTTATGGCCGTCGGTGATGGATTTGAGGCGGTTCTTGATGTCGAGGTATAACTGTTTTTTCATCGTTGTGCTATTTTTTTGAGTTTGCGTTCGATTTTGGAAATGATGAGTTTGTTGAGTTCGTCGCTGGGCCCCATGAACTGTCGTTTCGGCATAATGAAGCCTTTGCCCCTGCCCGCGCGGAGGCCTTCGTTGTGTACGCGGCCGTAAGGTTCTTTGGAGTCGAAGGCGTTGGGGGCGGTCCAGATGACGACCTGTCCGTTGGAGACGGACTTTATTTCGATGGAGCGAGCGAGGTCGCCGGTGTCGCCGGTGAGGATCTCCCTCGTGGTCCGTGCCGGATGGTGTTTGGCAGCATACTTGTTGGCATTGGTGCCGGCGGTCCGTCGCTGCACTTCCTTCCAGGACACGCGCCCCCAGGCTTCGTTCCGGAAGTTCTTCTTGAAATAGGACACGGCGGTCTTGCCGGCTGTGGTTGGGGCGTACTTGGCGAAGAGATCCCTGAACTCGTTTTCGAGGCGCTGAATTTCGTTGGCGAACTGCTGTGGGGACATTGTTTTTATTCGTTTTTGGTTTTAACGATAATGATTGCGGAAATGACGAATCCGGCGACCGCTATTATCGTACAGCATATTGTTTCACACATAATGGTTGTTTTTTTATTTTTGCGAAATTGTTTAACCTACGAATTTGTTGATATGTTTGATAGTAAGCAGAAAGACTTAATGATAGAGTGGCTGATAGCCCAAATTGATATTGATTTCAGGTTTCAAACCAAAGTGATGGCAAGGGATTTTGAAACGTCGGATACAAAGATTCGTCTGTTTTTGAAACAGCTTGACAAAAAAGAGTTGATAAAGTATTCCGAAATGGGTAACAACTACGTGAGGTGTGAACCAACAATGGAATTGTATGACTTTCATCGCATGGGCGGTTTTACGGGAATTGAAGACGAACTACTTAAGAACATTGAGAAACTTGACCTTGAGTTGAAGCATCTTAAGGCGGAGTTTCCGCAGAAGGTTGAAACGCTTTCCAACGCATCCGCATTTCTCTCCGTTATAGGCAGTGCGGCACTTAAGCTTGTCGGCTATCACGTTTAAGATTCTATACTCATCGTTGACGTAGTAGTGTGTATTGGAATGGTCGAAAAGCAGGCCGTACAGAAGGTTGACTGCACCTGCCACTCCGCTCTTCGTGTTTCCAAACGAGCGTGTCACGGTTTCCGTTTCAGAGAATAGAAGTTCCTCGTTTTCGTTGTTTCCAACACCATATACGTCTATTTTACGCTTGGACGAACCAAATTTATTCTCATCATCGTAGGTGATTATGATTGTGATTTTCTCTTTTTCCATAATTTTTTGAGATTTGTTGTTTGATATTGAAAAAAGTGTATTTTTGCAACCTCAAACGCTTTGGTACTGATGAGCATATGGGCTCTGTACTGAGGCGTTTTTTATTTTCTAATGATATTATAGAAAAGCATTAATCCCGTTTTCTTGTATTCGAACAATGTTATCAAAAAATCTTTATTTCCAATAGAAAGATTTAGTTTATGGGAAGTTTTCATTTGTTTTTTCAGTTTCAATGTTTTCCCTTTGTTATGAGTTAAATCAACAGGCTCAGAATATAGATATTCAGCATTATGTAGGTATTTATCAATATTGGAAGCCAATTCGTTTTTCAGCCAATAGTCATTATCTCCAAATTGTTTTACCGAACTTTCTTTTAGACCTATTTTGTTAATAAGTACACTGGCAATTCTGTCATTTATCGAAATTGTCGTTTCAATTTGTGTATGCTTAGCCTTTTCCTGAAGGATGTCTCTTGAAAATGCGTGAATGTCTTTGTAATTATTTGCTTTTTTAATATATGTGCATTGATCAGAGAATATCTCCCCGGTTTCTGCGGGGTTGCCGTCGAGGCCGTTGGCGTGTATGCCGCCGCCGTCGGAGCGGTATCCGTCGAGTTCGTCTGGGGTAAGGTCGTTGGTGTTGGTGGGGTCGTCGGTTTCCTCCCAGTCGCACTTGCAGTTCCAGAGGTTGCCGGGCTGGTTCTGTAGCCAGAACGGGTCGTTCTTGGGGAGTACGAGTCCTGCGAATCGGAGGTGCAGTTCGCGCGGGTTTGCGCTCCTGGTCCTGATCCATCTGAGGTTCGGGTATAGTTCGTTGGCTATGGGGTCGGCGTTGAAGTCGGTCCACTGTTTGGCGGTGCGTGCACGTGCCGTGGCGGTGTTGTACTCGGCCGCCTGGTAGCGGTTGAAGGTGTTGAGCACGGCCTTGGCCGCCTTTTTGAAGTCATCGTCATCGGGCCACCTGTCGCGCTGGCGTTTGAGCTGTTTGGTGAGGTGGTAGGCCTTGTATGCGGCAAAGCGGCTGACGTTGCTCTGCAGTTGCGCCTGGAGGTCGAAATACCTGTCGCCATACTCTTCGGATGATAGTACTCCGGCAACGGCCTTGCGCAGGTTGTCGGCATAGGCTTTGAAAACATCGGGCTGTATGTCTTTGGCTTCTCCGGTCAGGACCTCCTCGATGACTTTGTCGTAGAGTTCGCGTTTGGAAAGGTTGTAGGGTACGGGGAAGGAGTGCAGCGCGTTGAGGACTTCATCGGTGCTGTTGTGGAAGTACAGGTTGTCGAGTGCGGCGAGCGCGGCGGAGTCGGACAGGTCGTTGCCTGTCCTCAGACGAAAAAATCCCGGATGCGGTTGAAGAGGTTGTTGGCCTTTGGTTTGGTTCTGCCGTGTTCGTCATCATCCTTTAAAGGGTTTTGAAGCGGCTGTTCAAAGGCCTTGAAGGCGTGTTTCATTTCGAGTTCCTCCTTCATCGCCTCGTAGTTGTCGGGTTTTGGTATGTCGAACTCCTCGTAGAGGTAGTCGTCTTCGACGGGGATTCTGTCGGAGATGGAGCTGAGTACGTTCCACTTGGTCTGGAGTTGATTCCAGTCCTTGTCGGGCGACTGGTACCAGATGAATCCTCCGGCGAGGTTGATGCCGAATCGTTTGAGTATGGCTCGCAGACGTGTGTTGAGGATGGCGAGTACGAACTTCTGGTCGCTCTCGGTTTTGGCGTCTTCCACCTCCTTGTGCACTTCGCCGAGCGAGCGGGCGCCCTTGTCGCCCTGTTCTGTGGTGAGTGTGTTTCCGAGGATGGTTTTGGAAATGGCCGCGTCGCAGGCCTGCACGAGGCGGTCATAGACCTCGTTGGAGCCGGTGGAGCCGCCAGTTTCGTGAATCTTGAGTTCGGAGTTTCGGGGATGCAGGCAGTAGCCTGCGCTGCTCCACTGGATGAGCATGTCTTCGAGCTTGTTCCGGGTGTTCTCGTCGTAGTCGTCATAGATCATCTCACGGAAGGGCATTCCGAACATCTCGGCGAACTGCGACCAGTCGCCGAAGCCGCCGCGCTTGTAGATGACGTACTGCGCCGCCTTGGCGAAGAGGCCCTTGTCTTTGGGGTCGCCTGCCCAGAGCATGTAGTTGGCGAGCGGAAGCTCTTTGAAGAGCCAGTCCTTGGAAACGAGGGACTGCTGTTTGGAGATGCATTCGAAGCCCTCTTCCGGGTGTACGTGCTTGCGAGGAATGAGGTCGAAGTCTATCTTGTAGGTTTCCTCGTCCTGGTCATACCAGACACCGTTGATCTGGATGAGCGTGAAGCCCCACATAATGCTGTTGTGGATTTCGCGGATGAGGAGCCTCATATCGGGCGAATTGAGGAGCGAGGAGATGTCCTCGTCTTCCACGCCGTCGCGGACGAACACGAGTTCCTTGTTGAGGATGGCGTCCTGCCGTTTGCCCCAGGTGGCCTCTATCTGCCCGTCGAGAAGGATGTCCTCGTATAGGTCGTAGAGATGAGTTCTGTTTGGGTTCTGGATATTTTCGAAGGCTCGAATGGCGGCCTTCCAGTTCTCGATGTCCTGCGTGTTGTGCGGGGCGTTGAGGACGTTGATGTTCTGAACGATGATGTTGTCGGGTTTCTTGCCCTTGGTTCGTTTTACGGCCATATCACATTTGGTTGTTGCGTTTGCGGTTGCCACCGAAAGAGACGTAAGACGAAGTGCCGGTGGTTCCAGTTCGTCTGGTCAGAGCGTCGATGGAGGCCCTTTCGGCCTGCACATCCTTGAGGAAGGCGATGGTGTCGCGGTAGGCATCCCTTCTAACCTCGGGCATATTGACGGGGTTGGAGATTTTGAAGCAGTTGTAGAGTGCGACGTCACGCACGAGCCGGATGACGAGCGGCGAGCGTTGGGGGCCGGTCTTGGCGAACTCGGCGCGGACGTCGTATCGTGCGGTGAGGTAGCTTTCCACTTCGGACATGGCTTCGGAGATGGCCTGTTCGGCGTTTTCGGCATATCGCGTGATGACGTTGAGCATCTCGCCGTGTATGCCGTATTTGAGGTCGTTGATGTCTAAGTACATAGTGTCGGTTATTTGGAGATATAGAGGCAGAATCTGTCAAGTTCGGTGAAGTCGCGTAGTCGTTTGCTGAAGACGCCGCGGTCAATGAGCAGGTTGATGTGCTGCCTGTCGTAAACCCTGATTTTGCCGAACACCTGTATAACATAGTGTCGTTTTCCTGTCAGCTTTCGCATCCTGTCGGCATGACGGACGGCGCTGCGTACCCGAAGAAATCTGATAAGTCGTTTGCATAAGTCAATCATTTTAAAGTGGACTAAATTGGTTAAACACGTTTTTTATTGCGAGGGCGTCTGCCCAGAGTGATCTGTTCGGAGGACTGCTGTCTTGACTTCTGGTTGGCGATGAACCATCCGCCTTCGACGCAGTCGGGGCCGTCGGCGGGCGCTTTGAGCTGTGGAGTGACGAGGAGGAACTGTTCCGCGAGCCGGTCGATATGCGGGTTGCCCTTTTCAGCCTCGTTGAACACGAGCCGTCCGCAGCGGTTGAGGGGTTCGAGGTTGCCCTCGATACGGCTGAACTTGTCGGGCTTGCTCCTGACGTCGGGGGCGATGTTCAGATAGTAGCCCTTTTCCCTTGCCTTGGCTGCGAAGAGCGGTATGAAGACCTGTTCGTAGAAGGGGTCCTGCAGGGTGTTGTTCTCAATGAAGTTGTAGAGCTGTGCGGACGAACCCTCGAAGGCCTCGTTTATGTCGTAGAACCAGTCCACGAACTCGGCGTTGGTGGCGTGGTCGAGGCGGCATTTGATTATGTAGCAAACGCCGTCGAGGATGCCGATGGCGCACACGGCCTTCATAGAGCCGGCCTTGTTTTTGGAGTTGGCGGGAGAGGGGTCTCCGTAGATGATGATGTGTTTGAATCGGTTGGCCTTTGGGACCTTTCCCCAGGTGAGTTCCCTGAACACGTCGCCCATAGAGAGCGGGTTGTTGTAGTATTCCTGCTGGATGGCGCGGGTGGAGAGTTTGGAGAGGAGCCAGTCGATGTGCTCTTCGGAGTTCTTGCTCCAGGAGGACTTTCCGTTTTTGTCGCGGATGTTGATGATGTCGAACCTGTCGGCCATCTTGCCGGCTCTGGCGATACAGCAGTCCTTGGCGATGATGTTTCCGTTGAAGAGGATTCTGACGTTGCCGGAGACGGAGACGGTGGGGATGAGGGCCTCTTCGACCCACTGCCACTTCTGGCTGATTCGGTCGGGGTTGCGGCATTCCTCGTCGGTATCGATGTCGTCCACGAGGATGGCGTCCGGTCGCGCCGCCTCGTTACGCGTACCACGCGGGGACTGTCCGGCGCCGAGCGCACGGAACGAGCAACCGCACTTAGCCACGAACTCCCCCGTTTCCCAGTGTCCGGGATTGGCCTGCGTACCGTAGTCGTTGATGATTCGGAGGTTGAGTTCGAGCTGCATCATAAACGGAAGCAGGAGCCGGCAGGCGTTGTCGTAGCTGTTGGATACGAGGAGGAAGTTTCTGATTTTCCCGGTAAGTGCGAGGTAGAGGAATTCGAACATAGAGCGTGCGGACTTGGCCAGCTCACGGCTCCAGGCACGCACCTCGTACCAGCGTTCGTGCTCCAGCAGCCGTTTGGTGGCCGCGATATGGAACGGCGCGGGTTCGGCGGTGCAGTATTTTGGGAAGTAGTATTTGAACCACTCTTCGGGATGGGCTTCGAGCCTCTCGATACGGCGCTGCCTGTCGATGTCGCTCTCGGAGCTGTCCACCTCCACGTCAGATATGAACTGGCTGTAGTACTGTTCCCAGTCCTGCAGGAGCTGTTTGTCGTTTGGTTTGCGAATCTTGGCCATTACAAGCAGGATTTAATATATGCGTTGAAGAGTTTGGCGACCTCCTTGCTGGTGTCGAATCCGGAGGTTTTGCGGACGAAGGAGAGGAACTCCTTGCCGGTGGCCATTTTCTCGGCGATGTTGGTTTCCGTTTCGAGGTTCTTGATGGCGGCGGTGATCTTGAGGATGGCGTCCGCATCTTTGGAGCCGGCGAAGTCGCTGCCATCCTCGCGTCCGTCAATCGCGTCGGTGAGTTTGCGCAGCTGCCGGTACAGGCGTGCGAGCTGCTCTTCCTTGCCCACGAGGAGCGAGGTCTGCAGTTCCTCCCATTTGCCTTCCTTCACCCATTTGCAAATCGTCACCTTGCTGACGCCCACCCTGTCGGCTATTTCGGCCTGCGTGATACTCGAATCGTTCAAGTAGAGCTGTCGGGCGTAGTCTTTTTTCTGTTCCCTTGTCAAGTCTGCCATAATGTGCGCTGTTTAGAAATTCGCGGCAAAATTAAACGATGTATCGTAAGGGAATAGGAAACGTGCGCATAGTGCATATAGTTGTGTATTATAATGTTATATTTCAAAATATTGTCATTTCGGCGCTGTATTTTTGCCGCGGATTTCAAAAGAAACGATATGGCAAAGACGAAGAAGAAGGTCGGTGACGCGGAAGAATGCGAGATATACCTATATGGTATCATCGGCCGCGGACTGGAGATAGACACGAACGTGCTCATCGCGCGGTTGGAGGAGAGTCGCAAGGCCGGCGCACGCAAGTTCACGTTCTACGTGAACAGCGACGGCGGGGAGGTGGCACAGGGGAGCGCCCTGTTCAACTACCTTGACCGCACGGACGTGGAAGTGACGTGGGTGGTTGACGGCATAGCCGCCAGTATGATGGCGGTGCTGATGACCAATCCGAAGCACCACGTGAAGGCGGCGCGCTATGCGAAGTTCATGTACCACCGCGTGTGCGGCTATGTGTATGGGAACAGCGACGAGACCCGTGCGGCCGCCGATATGATGGACAACTTCGAGGGCACTCTGGTGGATATGCTGGCATCGCGTACGGGGCTTTCGAAGGAGGAAGCCAGGAGCAGGTACTTCGACGGTGTGGACCACTGGCTCAGTGCGGAAGACGCGCTTCGCGAAAAGCTGTGTGACGAGATCATCAACACCGGCAGGGACATCAAGGAAATTGAGAGCATCACGAACAGCCGTGATGCCTTTAATTATTACAACAACCAAATTATTAACTTAAACAAGCGAGAGATGAAAGATCCCAAAGCATTTGCATCCGCGCTCAACATCAACGAGACCGATGACGAAAGCGTCGTTCTCGGCCATGTGAAGACGGTAGTGAACGAAAGAGAGACCCTGCGTCAGCAGCTTCAGGCCGAACAGGCGAAGACCACGGAACTCGAAAACCGCGTGAAGGCGTTCGAGGGTGCGAAGGTCAAGAACCTGATAGACGGAGCCATTGCCGACAAGCGAATCGGCGAAGACGACCGCGAAGCCTACACAAAGCTTGCCGAACAGGATTTCGACAACACCGAGAAGATTCTCAACAAGATGAAACCGGTAGGAAGAATCAAAGACCAACTTCCCAAAGAGGGTGCGAAGCCCGAAGAGTCCGGCTGGGACTTCGACAAGTACCACCAGGCAGGCCGACTTGAGAACCTGAAGAAAGACAACCCAGACCGATACGCCGAACTGTTCAAGGCGAAATTCGGTCACGAACCTCAAAATTAGCATTATGTATTACAGAAAAGAAAGCAACGCAAGCTACAACTTCGTGGCACCCAACATTGAGAAGGATGCCGACAAGAAAGTGGAAGTGGTGTTCCCGACCAGCGAGTTGGTAGAACCCACGCTCTCAGACAACGCGGCCACCGTGAAGGTGGAACGCAGCACCACCATCATCGACCTCGGCACGCTGAGTGCGGCGGCCACCATTACGCTTGAACCCGGCAACGACCTCGCAGTGGGCAGCATCGTGGTTGTGAAGTCCACGAGCGACGGCACCGCGCGAGCCGTAACCGTAAAGAAAGGCGACGACACTGTGGCCAGCATCAGCGGCGTGCAGAGCGCTACCGTAGTAAAACAGCTGATGTGGACGGGCAGTACCTGGGTACTCATCGGATAGGTTTCAGTGAACTGTGAGCAGTGAGCTGTGAACTGATATTATGAATGACAGTTGTATTATTTAATTACAAAAAGAAATGAAAAAAGGATTAAGATTCTTATTTAGCTTAGTTACGGCGATTCTGTTTGCCGTATGTATGGGCGTGGCGTTCACGCCCGCGGTTGGCGCGGTCACCTTCGTGGCATCCAACCTGGTGCACATTCCGTCCGGCGCGGCCGGTATGGCTGTCACCCCGGAGATCTGGACAGACTACATTATCGGGAATCTGTTCAAGGACAACGAGTTCCTACTCCATTCCGTTGACGAATCGCAATACGTGATCGGCGGCACGGTGGTACACATTCCTCAGGCGGGCAGCCCGAGCGGTGTGGAACGA
Organism: Bacteroidales bacterium; assembly: GCA_045639985.1. Classification (GTDB taxonomy): domain Bacteria; phylum Bacteroidota; class Bacteroidia; order Bacteroidales; family WCHB1-69; genus F23-D06. Next base: position 2,320 of record JAZUEE010000278.1, on the reverse strand, counting down.
AACAGAGCCACACTTCCGGCCACGATCACGCGCAGACGCGACATCGACATCACTTACGCATTGGACGAGTTCACCACCGATCCGCGCTTTATTCCGAATGCGGACACCGTGGAATTAAGTTATGACAAGATTTCCAGCTGTATGACGGAAGACATGATGTACCTGAAGCAGCTCACCGCCGAAGCCATGCTCTACAACTGGCGACCCACCTACTTCATCAAGGGCACCAAGACGAAGAGTTCCGACTACACCGTACACGGCACGGGCGTGCGTACGGGCGTGAGCGTTGAAGATTTCAGCAAGGCGAAGAGCATATTCAACAAGTGGGGCATTCCCAAGGCGGACCGATATGTGATTCTGCCTACGGAGATGTACGACCAGCTCTGTGCGGACGTGCGCAGCTCCCAGAACGACAACCTCAGTGCCGTATATGACAATGTGACGGGCGAACTTCGCAAACTCGAAGGTTTCACCATCATCGAGAGAGCGACCGCTTTGTGCGCATCCAACTCCAGCCTTTCCGCCGTCAGCGGCCAGAAATACTTCAGATGGACCGGCAATGACCTTACCTATTCCGTGGAAGACTATGTCGGAATCGAAGGCGGCAAGTCAGCCGACAACACCGCGTGTGTTTACGGCCTCTTCTGGCATCCCACGTGCGTGGCCCGCGCAATGGGCAGCACCCAGATGTTCAACAACGAAGGCGACCCGACGTACTACGGCGACATCTACAGCTTCCTGCAGAGACTCGGCGGCCGTGCCCGCAGAGCGGACGGCAAGGGTGTGTTGGGCATTATCCAAGAATACAGTGCCAGTTAGCATATAGACCTATGGCAACACCGAGAGGCATACGAAACTGCAATCCACTGAATATCCGTCGCAACGGGGAGCGCTTCCAGGGCGAAGTGCTCCCTGGGAGCGACCGGGCGTTCAAACAGTTCCAGTCGATGGCATACGGCTACCGTGCGGCATTCGTGATATTGGGCTCCTATCTGGCCTGTGGGAAGAACACCATAGAGAAGATAGTGCGGTCGTGGGCGCCACCCACAGAGAACGCCACTGAGTCATACATCGCTCACGTGGCACAAAACAGCGGCGTGGCGAGAAATAAGGTGCTCACGGCCAACAGCGGCGGCGACTACCGCAAGATAGTCGCCGCAATGAGCCGCTGTGAATGCGGAGTGGCGGCCAACATGTCGGACGTGGAAGCCGGGTTCAGAATGCAGAGCAAGATACGCGGTTAGAGGAAGCAAATCTTTGCAAATCTTAAACAAATATGCCTGCGGCATTGGAGGAAGCGAATCTAAGCAAATCTAAAGTAAATAGGTGAAATGGGAATATCGGAAATCATAAGCATCACATTGAACTTCATCCTGATGGGCGGCATAGCGACGCTGCTGACGGTGAAGAGCGCGAAGGCCAAGGCGGCAGCCGAGGCCAAGGGCGTGGAGTTGGACAACGAGGAGAAGGTGAACCGGATGGTTCAGGAGTATTTCGTGAACCCGCTCAAGAAGGAGATGACCTCCCTGCGTCGCGAGATCACACGGTTGAGAAACGCGGTGGAGCGCATTCCGGAATGTCCCCATTCTGCCGAATGCCCGGTGAAAGAGTCACTAAAGGATTCGGATGACAATGAAAACCAAGAGGAAGATGACAATCAGCAATAAGCTAAAATGGATTATTGCGGCAGCGGCCGTACTCGTAGTGGCGGTGTCGCTCACCTTCGGCATTGCGGAGCACGCCCACCGGCGTTCACTGCAGCGCCAGGTGCAACGGCAGGAGACTGTGATAGACAGCCTGTTGAACAGACCCAAGGCGCTGATGGACGTTGACCTGTATGTCACGGACAAGAGCGTGAACAAGATTTACGGGCGTTACAACAAGGGATTCATCACGATGCCCCAGGAGCGCCGCTACATCCTGGAGGTTGACAGCGTCCGAACCACTTTTAAATAACCCTTAAACAATGTTGAAATGGCAAGTAAGAAAGAAACAAACACGGTTCCCAACGCGGTGCAGTGGCCGACAGTGAAGGCCGGACGCTTTGTGTGTTCGGACGGCACGGAATGGACAGACGGCTATCATGCCAGATTGCACCAGAGAACCCTGAACAACCAACAGTCAACCCCAAACAAGCAATAATATGGCAAGAAAAGAATTATACGACATCAGATTCATAAAGGGCAACGGCGGCATGGGCCGTCCGTCAGCCTCCAAGGACCAGGTCAGCGGTTTGATTTTCGGCGGATTCGGAGCGAGCGTGCTCACCTTCGGCAGCGCGGAAGGCAACATCAAGGGTTTCGACCCTGTAGATAGCACT
>JAZUEE010000277.1:0-10636 GCA_045639985.1 Bacteroidales bacterium | reverse complement strand
AAAATCTTCTACGAAAACAGGCAATTCAACTTGCGCATATCCCGCAAAGACAATGAAAAGCAACATTGTCAAAAAAGATAAGACTTTTTTCATAATAAAGAAATTTGGTTAATAAATGTGTGAATTGTGCTTATAGTACTTTTATAAACAATCTTTGTAAAAGTCCGAGAGAACAATCATCTAATATAGAAATGAAAGAGTCTTATTAGCAAAAAAAGCTTGCAAACATACACATTAATTTTTTTTCGATTTGATTCTGTTGATAAAAAATCAAAAAAAATGCTATTTTTTATAGGAATAACGCTATTCAAAAAGGGAAAAAAGATTTTACAAAGCCTTTTTTATTAACTTTTATGACAATAAAGCGTTCTTTTTTGACATCCGCATAGCTGTTTAAACGCACATATTCAAAAAAAATCGCTGCGAATAATTCCGCAGCGATTTTTTCAATACAGGTTTGCCAAGCAAACCACTCTATAAAACAAATATCTTTATTTGGCAAGGAACGGATAACCGTAATCTGTAGCCGGAACGTAGGTTTCCTTGATACAGCGTGCGCTAATCCAGCGTACGAGGTTGAGCATACTGCCGGCCTTGTCGTTTGTACCGGAAGCACGTGCGCCACCAAACGGTTGGCAACCCACCACGGCACCTGTCGGTTTGTCGTTGATGTAGAAGTTGCCAGCAGAATGACGCAGAATCTGTTCGGCCTTTTCAATAGCGTAGCGGTCTTGTGAGAAGATGGAGCCGGTAAGGGCATACGGAGAAGTTTGATCGCAGACGTGCAACATTTCTTCATATTTGTCATCTTCATATACATAAACCGTGATCACCGGTCCGAAGATTTCTTCACGGATGGATTCATAATCCGGCGTTTTAGCCACAATGATAGTCGGTTCAACAAAATAGCCGACGGATTTGTCATAGTGGCCACCCAATGCGATTTCAGCATTTTTGGATTTTTTAGCCCTATCGATATAGCCGGCGATATTGTCGAAGGATTTTTCATCAATAACGGCGTTTACGAAATTGGAGAAATCACGGACATCGCCCATTTTCACGGTCTTCATCATATCCTTAATGTGGTTCAGTGTAGCATCCCACAAAGATTTGGGGACGTATGCGCGGGAAGCGGCAGAGCATTTCTGACCTTGATATTCGAAAGCGCCGCGCAAAATAGCCACTGCCAATTCGCGTGCGGGAGCAGTCTTATGAGCAAAGATGAAATCCTTACCGCCGGTTTCGCCTACAATCTTCGGATAGGTGTTATAAACATCGATATTTTCACCAATGAGTTTCCAGAAACTCTTGAATGTGGACGTGCTGCCTGTAAAGTGAATACCTGCCAAATGCGGGGATTTGAAAGCGACATCGCTGATAACGGAACCGCTACCCGGCAAGAAATTGATAACGCCGTCAGGAAGACCGGCTTCCTGTAACAGTTTCATCAGATAATAGTTGGAAAGAATAGCCGTAGTAGAAGGTTTCCAAATAGTCACATTACCCATCAAAGCCGGAGCCACGTTAAGGTTCAACGCGATAGACGTGAAGTTAAACGGCGTGATGGCATACACAAAACCTTCCATACCGCGATACTCGCTGCGGTTCAACGTAGCGTGGTCGGAAATCGGCTGTTGAGCATAGAGTTGGGATGCGAAATAGGTATTGAAACGCAAGAAGTCGATGGCCTCACACGGGCAGTCGATTTCGGCCTGCATCGGGCTCTTACCTTGTCCGAGCATACAGGAAGCATTCAGAATGTATCTGTATTTGGTAGCCAACAATTCACCGGCCTTCATCATGATGGAAGCTCTTTGAATCCAAGGCATTTCTTCCCAATCTTTCTTGGCTGCCATGGCTGCATCAATGGCCATTTGAACCTCTTTTTTTCCAACTTTGTGGTAGTTGGCCAAAACGTGAGCGTGTTCTGTCGGCATGACAACTTTGCCCATATCACCTGTTTTCACCTCTTTACCACCGATAATCGGACAAATTTCAATAACTTGGTTATACTGTCTGTCCAATTCTTCTTGTAAAAGTTTTCTTTCCGGCGTACCTGGTGCGTATGAATACACAGGTTCGTTTTGGGGTTCTCTGAATGCGTAATTTGCGTTGTTCATAGAATTTTTCGTTTATTGTTTATAATTATGTTTATAAGGGTCTTAAGATAAAAAGAAAGGGAAGTTTATGAGTTTTGGAAATAGGAAAAGAAACATTAAAAGAGTTTTTGAACGTCGGCCTTTAGAACAGCCATGGCTTGATATACGACGGGTTTTTCCGCTGCGGCTGCCAAAAGCGCCTCGGCAAAAGCCAATGAGTCATCTGTTGGCTGAAATGTTCCTGCCACCGCATTGATAATATCAATAATATCGTCCTTAGCACCATTAATCTGATTCCACACAGGGGTGGAAATGTAGATCTGCTGCGAAAGGTTGTGTTCATATTCGGAACGGATGGCCGTCAGCAACAGATTCTGTTCCTGCGCCACATTCAGCCCCGTACTATGAATACGCATCACCAACTGGTTGGGCTCAATACGTTCCAAAAAGAGCGCCATACGTTCATACGCCTGCAAGCGCAATGGAAGCACAATGCCCTTCACGGCCTTGCCGTTGTCCAACGACTGCATCTTGAGACTGCGCTCCGTCATCATCTTCGTGATAAACACAATGGCGACCAGCACCAAACAGGCAACAATAATTATTGTAATATTCATCAATAATGTTTTTTATTAACCGCAATAGAAATATTCCTGAACCATTTGTGTCATGATTTCAGGTTTCTTTTCGATTTCCTTACGGATTTTTTGGTCTTTGAAGGATTTGAGTTGTTTGACGATATCGTCAATCATCTCGCTATTGAATACGCCGTGTTTTTCAAAAATGGCGCGGTGCGCGCTGAGTTCGTCAGCAGATTCCCAGCAAGAAGCAGGAAGTTGAGCGAGACTTTCCACAAGTTGTTTGTTTTCAGGACGATGGATGTCCACGTCAACATACGTTTTCTTGGCAAAGTCAAGAGCGCCTTCCATTTCAAAGCCATGGCGGGCAGCGCAAACCAAACCGGCAAGCAACAGATAAATGTCTGCAGAACCATCCGGGCAACGGAATTCCACAGTCTGTTTTTGAGAACGGTCTTTCTTAACGGCTTTCTCTAATGGATTGAGGTCAGCCACGATGTCGTTCTTGTGGGTCCAACCAAGGGGTACGCGCACAAGGACGGAACGGTTACGGTCGCCCCAGCATACAGACGTAGGAGCTTCCTGATGAGGAACCAAGCGGAAATAGGAGGTTGGGTTCGTATTACCAAAAGCGGTCAGCGAACCGGCACAGGTCATATAGCCGGCGATGGCCGTTTGTGCGATAGAGTTCAACTTGCCTTTCGTGACATACTGGTTTTTACCATCCGCATTGACAATGCAGGTGTGAATATGCAAACCGCTTCCGGCTTTGCCAGCCGTGATTTTCGGTGAGAAAGTAACATCCAAACCATATTGGTAAGCCAAATTACGAATAATCCATTTGGCCAAAACCAACTGATTGGCTGCTTCCTGTACATCCGTAACAAGGAATTCGATTTCGTTTTGTTCGTAAATCTTGCCGTCTTGGGTGAAATTGCCCACTTCGGAGTGACCGTATTTGATGAGACCACCGGCTTTGGCAATCTGATACATACATTCGGTACGGAAAGTTTCGAATTTGGTAAAAGGAGCGCTTTCATGGTATCCGCGCTGATCGGGAATAGTATAGAGTTCTTCCGCATCACCGATGACGTAATACTCCAACTCGCCCATTGCTTGGAAATACATGCCCGTTACATCTGTGAATGCTTTGCAGGCCTTACGAAGAATGTATTCGGGAGAATTTTCCAACGGTTGACCATCCTTGTTATAATAAGAACAAAGGAATGACAAGGTAGGGATTTCAGCAAACGGATTCAGGAATGCCGTTGAGAAACGCGGAATAACATACAAATCAGAAGAACCCGCATGAATGAATGCCGGGAAGATATTGGAACCATCCACTCGCTCGCCGTTGGAAAGAATCTGATCCAAATAATCGTAACTGTGCAAAACAAAACCGAGGGTTTTCATTCTGCCGTCACCTGCCACATAGTGGAAATTAATCATTCTGATTTCGTTGTCTGCGACAAACTTCATGATGTCGGCTTTCGTAAATTCCTTTGGACTTTTCTTCAGATAATTAACCAAAGGATTCATACTTGTAGAAATAGTGTCTTTCATATATTTATTTTTTTATTGATTGCTTTTTTGGGGGCGCAAACATACAAAAAAAAGATATGCGAAACTTGAATAACTAATTAGGAATAGTTACTTGAAAAAACGTTGCTAACGTAGAAAAAATAATATAGTGGAACAATGAAAAGTTTTATAATTGGATATTTAAAAGAGTTGCCGTCCTTCCCAATAGGTTTCGCCCGTGCAGACCACCAAGTCCGCGCGGCGGCATTTTTCCTCTTGCGGCATTTGTTTGGAAATGCGTTGTAGGATTTCCTCGCGCGACAACTCCGGATTGCGTGCAAGGACACGGCGAATGCGTAATTCCAACGGTGCGTCTGCCACAATAATCTTATCAAAATAAGCAGTGAGATTGCCTTCAAAAACGATGGCCGTTTCCATTATCACGGTATTCGTGGATTGTTGCACAGCCCATTCTTCAAACTGCCGCATCACCCACGGATGAATCATCGCATTGAGTTTTTGAAGCTGGAAAGAATCCTTGAAAACAATGCGTGAGATCTGCCGCAAATCGACTTGACCATTTGGTAACAAAATCTCTGTGCCAAATTCTTGACACAGAGATTGTACGAATTTATTGTCTTGATAGATTTTCTTAGCTTCGTCATCGGCATAAAAAACAGGAATACCCATCTCTATGAAATGCTTTGAAAGGTACGTCTTCCCTGTTCCGATACCGCCTGTTAAAGCAATTTTATACATCTTAATGCACATAAAAGGTTATCACTTCCGGTGCTTCCACAGCCACCAATTCCGAACCGAAGTTATGATCCGACAAAAAATCACGCATATCACGATTGGTGAAGGAATACACCGTGACTTTGTTCTTCGTCTTAATCAAATCGGCAACAGAGATATAGAGCACTTTGTTCTTGTCAGAAAAGGGTTTCATCAAGTAATTCAAACCTTTCTGGTTGAAAGTCAAGGTTATAACCGAGTCTGACACCGTAACCGACTTTTTGCCCTCCGGCAAATTATAGCATTGAATTTTATAATCCTGCGTCACCCTATAGTCCTTAGAGAATGTAACCACCAGCCAACCGGCCACCGAAATAGCCAGGCAGACTAAAAAAGCGTATGAGGGTAACTTCAGCTTCGGTTTTTCTATCGGCATAATTATGATAATCTTCTATGGGACAAACTTCTAAATATCTATCAATTCTACTGCTCACAGAACACTGTTCACAGTTCACTGCTTACTATTTATTTTCGTTTTTCTTGGCTTTCAATTGAGCATCGTCAATAGAAACAGCGGCCTTTTCGATTTCAATACAAACATCATTAGCGATTTCAATCACAAAAGTGGATTCTTTGATTTCCTTGATTTTGCCATGAATACCGCCTATGGTTGTGATTTTGTCACCTTTTTCAAGACTTTTTCTAAATTCTTCGACCTGTTTTTGTTTTTTCTGTTGTGGGCGAATCATAAAGAAATAGAAAATAACAATGATGAGAAGGATGAAAATAAGCGTTGTAGCGCCACCTCCTTTGGGTGCTGCAGGAGCAGCTTGCAATAATGGTAAAAGATAATTCATAATCAAGTATTTAAATTATTAAAAATAGGTTTATTTCGGAACAGACACATTGGCTGTAATGGTAATAATATTTTCAGCAGGATAAGTATTTGCACCCACCAAGATACGTTTGGTAACTTTGCCTTTTTGGCTTTTGGAATCAAAGGTCACCGTTATTTCTCCCGATTCTCCCGGACGAATAGGAGCTTTGGGAGGTGTAGATGTCGTACACCCGCATGTGGCTTCCGACGAATAGATGATGAGATTAGACTTTCCGGTGTTTTTAAATTTGAACGAATACGTAAGACGCTCGCCTTGAATCACATCGCCAAAATCATAATTCGTTGTTTCAAAGGTGATAACGGGCAACTTTGATGCTTCCTTTTTAGACAAACCCTTGGCCGTCTGCGGACAATGCACATCCGACACCTTGAAGTCGCCTTCCTTAGCTGGCTTCTGATGACAAGAGCCAGCAACTACAGCCATAATCACTATTAATATAAATGTAATCTTCTTCATAACCTTAATTTTGATATAACCCACGACCTGTTTTATTCAATTTCCCTTGCTCGCGCAAATCTACTATCAACCTGTCTAACACACCATTGACAAAGATTTTGCTTTTGTCGGAAGAATAATATTTAGCCAAATCAATGTATTCATTCAACGTCACTTTAATGGGAATCTCTGGAAACTCCAAAATTTCGCACAGAGCCATTTTCATCAACAGTACATCCATTCCTATAATGCGGTCCATCTCCCAATTTTGGAGTTTGGACTCTATCATTTCCTCGTATTCATTATCGTGTTCTATCGTTTTGATGAATAGCTGGCGACAAAAACTCTCATCCTCCTTAGGATTTTTAAAAAGCGTCAATATTTTGCAATCATCGCCTTTGCTTTGTTTGAACTCGCTGATGTTTTTGTACAACATGGACAATGCTTCCTCGTAATCATCCAACCAATTGGGATCCTTTTCTCCAAAAAACCAACGGGTATGTTCGTCTTCAACCAATAATTGCCTGATAATTGTCAAAACAAACTTTTTATCCTCCTCATAGCTCGTTCCAGGATTTTGCATATAGAACTTATATTCATCCATCTCTTCCAACGAGTGGAACATCTTGACAATAAAGTCCGTATCATCCGACCAATCTATATGATAGCGTGGGAAGAGCTTTTTCAACGTAATATTATCCTCAATTTGAGCAATTACTTGATTGTCAATGAATTTTGTATTTGGATTTAAATCTTCTTCCGTCGGATTGTGTTTGCCCTTCAAATCTTCCAGCTTATTGCGTCTATAGTAAACCATTTCTGGAAAAATAGAGAAAAACCACAAAAACAACGTATAACAGTTCTTAACGGTTTGCACCAATTCGGCTTCTGCAGCAGGTATGGACTCGTAGGGTTTTATACTATGTGCATACAATGCCTGCATCGTCTTGGTTCTAAGATATCTACGACTTATCATATAGAAAAAGAGTTTGTATGAGAAATACTATGTTTATTATTTCAACGTAAAGGAACTTTCACCCAGCAGTTGGTCATCCGTGAAAATTTGAACGGTGTATCGACCTTTAACCGCATTGTCATCTGACATCAAATCCCAAGCAAGTGTCACATTTTGCGCCTTATTGTTGTAATTGACCACAGTTTTAGCAGTATATTGAAGACGTTGTCCGCCATGAACGAAGGAGTATTTGTCGGAAGAACCCGGTGTGATGACTTTGCCTGAAGGCACAGAAATACGACAATATACATTGACGGGGCCCGGTTCGATGAGGGAGTTTTCACCTAAGACGAAGGATGTCTTGATACGTTTCACGCGAGAAGCCTTGTCGGTCACTTCTTCCTCTCCTTTCTTCTTGACGTTATAGGCAGCACTGTGAATGCTATATGCTTTATAGACAGCCGCACCGCTGATTTTTGCGGAAAGTGCATCATTCGATTTCTGAATGTTGGCCTTATCTTGGCGTTCCTGTTCCAAATCCGCTCTTACCTGCGTGTTTTCCGTCTTCAACGCTTGATTTTCCTGATACAGCTTATCCATTTCCTTCACATATTCTTGAGAAATATTCTGCAAACGGGCTAACTGCTTTTTAATCTTTCTATAATCGGCCTGTGAATTGATAAGTTGTTCGATTTCAGCGGCATTGGCCATAATAATGCTGTCCTTTTCGCTCAATTGGTCGGAAAGTTCGCCATATTGTGCCTTGATTTTTTCATGTTCGGCCAACAGAGAATCCAATTCTCCTTGAAGTTCATTGTTGGCCTCTTCTGTTTTGATATATTCCTTATTCATCGTCGGCTTGGCGAAGAAAGCCAGATAAAGTGTTGAGACGAAGAATACACCTGCGAGAATGCCTAAAATAATTACCCATTTTTTCAAAGGGTTTTCCTCATTTTGAAGATTTTGATTGTTTGAATAAGAACTTGTCGTTTCCATATTTTTGATTTTTATTATTTGCTAAAACAAAGGTGTTAACGTAAAACTATCGAAAAATTGTTTGATGGAAAATTATTTTTGCAACAAATAATCAGCCAACTTTTTAGGTACATAAAATGTTTGATTTATAGGAAAATATATAATTGGCGAGACCGTCTTGTAGGTTTGCTTGTTAACGGTTATAATATTGGAATAACTATCAGCAACGAGTGTGTTTTTCTTGTTTTTCACTGTCAAACGGTAGTGACTTGGCGACAAACTATCTACTGTGCAAGAGTAACCGTCAAAAACTTCGCGGTAATCGGCAAAATTCGCAGCCGTCAGCTTGTCTAAGTCGTCATCTGCCAAACCGAGTTGCTGACGCATATACTGGTGGATTTCCACATTAGTATGCACACCGGTCAGTTCCTGCCCATCAGGATGATACATGGCATAAAAGACATTCTCACCCGTATGCCCGAAGGTCGTGAAACCGATGTAAGTGCGACCGTAAATAATCTGCGATAACATCTTTACCATGGAAAGATTATTTCGGCGCGATTCTTTGGGTAGATTGGATTTGTCATTATCCGAGGCCATTTGCAAAAAATCCATTTCTGCCGGTTGGAGCTCTATGTTAAAATACTTTTGAAACAACTCCGGCCATTGAATAGTGTCTGCATTTTTCAATTTGTCAGTCATTGAACGAAGCGAGAGTTTGCAATCCGTCAGCGGCTCCATAATTTGCTGAAGGGAAAGTCTATCGTAGCCATGATTGGACTTTGCACTGCCGATGGTTATTGCGCTGGTACCGTGATCAGGAAGCACAATCACCAAGGTATGTCCATCTTTTTGCGCAAAATCAAAAGCCACCCGGCACGCTTTGTCAAAGGCAATAAAGTCTGTAATTGCGGATATAGCATCGTTGTCATGCGCGGCCCAGTCAATTTTGCTGCCTTCCACCATTAGGAAAAATCCCTCCGGTTTGGCAGAAAGCAAATCAATGGCTTTCTGCGTCATTTCGGCCAAAGAAGGAGTTGTGGCAGGATCGCGTTCCAACTCGTAGGGCATGGAGGCCTCATTATACAAAGCCCACATAGGAGCATTTTGACAGGAACGCATTCCTTGGTAATCATTGAGATAGAGTCCATAACCTTCCCCTTTCAGGTAATTTTGATCTTCCTCCTTTAAAAAGGAAACGCCCCCGCCGATGACCACATCCACGTTATTGTGAACCATCTGGGGAGCAATCCATTTGTACTCGTCTCGCTTGTAGGAATGAGCGGCGCAATCGGCAGGAGTAGCATGCGGAAACTCACACGTAAACACCAAACCGGTGGCTTTGTTTTTTAATTGCTTCGCGGCTTCCATCAGGGTTGTCAACGGCTGGTAGGCACGTATGGCATCCACAGGCACAAGGTCATGGTCCGTTTTTACAGGATAGGTGGAAACAAAACTTGTTTGTGTGGGATAACCCGTCATATAACAAGACGTTGTAGGTGCCGAATCACCAATTGGAGCATCCGAGGCATACGTACATGCCAAACCTTTGATAAAGGAATCAATGTTCAACGTGTTCTGGGAAGGATTTTGATACTCCTGATACCAACGGGCCACAGAAAGCAAACTGGTAGAGGTTCCGTCAGGTATCATCAAGATGACGTTCTTAACAGAATTCGGTTGGGCAAACGATGCCAACACAAACATTAACAATAAGTTGAAAAGAACGAATTTTTTCATCTGGACATTCAAAAATAAGGCCGCAAAAATACATTATTTACAATCACTTTGACAAACTATTTTTTATAATTTTGCCGCCAAAACATAAGAATTTTCATTCGAACGGGATCATCACAAAGCTCCTGATATTTTATGATGATGTTTTTATGAAGATTGAAACAAATTATCATCTTGATATTGTAACTAACTGATTCAATATGCGTTTGTATAAGATACTGATTCTACTGGTTTTTTTTTCTGCTATGATGTCCGGATGTCATTTCTCTGACAAGAACACTGTAGAACCCAAATCGGGAAATGCAAGCGATAGTTCACGGACAGCCTTGTCGGACACCATCCCATATATGACGATAGGCGTCGAAGATTTGAAGCGCCCCTCCGATTTATTGGAAACGTCACCATACGACAGCGTGATTGTTGGAATCTTTCGGGAATTTATTCGTGACGAAAAACTCATTTCTCACAATGACTGTAAAACGCCGATGGTCTCGATGCCCCATCCTTTTTTTGACGGGATGCACACGGCATACGCGGAGCACCGTCCGTTTGTGATTTCTCCTGATGCGGTGTGGCTCCTTATCTGTCAGGGATTTACGCGCCACGTGGATGCGCACGCCGAACAATTACGCAAAAAATTTGTCGATTTTCAAGGAAAGAAGATTCTGCAAATACAGACGAATAGCCAAGACATAAGTCGGA
>JAZUEE010000276.1:0-5972 GCA_045639985.1 Bacteroidales bacterium | reverse complement strand
GGGCACCAACACCACCCATTTCAGAGCATTGCCCGCCGGACTTTTCACCGGCACACGCTTTGAAAACCTCAAGGGCTACACTGCCTTCTGGAGCACGACAGCCGACGGCACACAAGCCGAAAGCACCTCTCTCTCCTACTCCTGTGACGAACCTCTCACGGAAAAATACAACAAGACCGTGGGACTGAGCGTAAGATGCGTGCAGGACTGAGAAGGGGGAAGGTTTCAAGTTTCAGGTTTAAAGTTTAAGGTTTAAGGTTTAAATAAATGCATTCGGCCGAATACAACATACCTCACAGTTTAGCAACTTTACAGCTTAGCAATTTAATAGCTTAATAATTTAACAATCAAAATATTATCACAATGAAAAAACTATTCACACTTTTATTCGTATTGTGCCTGTGTTTGGGAGCATTTGCCCAACAGCTCAACTATCAGGCTATCATTAGGGACAATGACCAGCAGTTGGTCACCAACACTAACGTCACCGCCAACATCGTGGTGAAAGTGAGCGGCAATCCTGTCTATCAGCAGACCGTGAACGGGACCACCAATCTGCACGGACTTTTCTACATCCCGTTTGGTGATGCCACCTTCAGCAGTATTGACTGGCCACACGCCACCATCAGCGTGCAGGTAAAGAACACCGCCACCGGCGTCATCTATATGCCGGCGGAGGACAATCCTGTGAATGCCGTGCCGTATGCCCTGAATGCCGCCAACGCCACCTCCTCCACACAGGTGAACGCCGACTGGGAAGCCACCTCTGGTGCAGCGCAAATTCTAAACAAGCCGACCATTCCAACCAACGTCAGCCAGCTTATTAATGATGCAAACTATCTCACCTCTTTTACGGAAAGCCAAATTCTCACCCAAAACGAGGATACCATCTTCCTGACTGGAGGCAGCTACGTAGTAGTTCCTCAGCAAAGCGGTTTCTATTTTCTTACCTACAATGCCAATACGGGCACAGGCAGTATGAATGCACAGGTTTTTCCCACGGGTATTGCCCAAACCATCATGTACAACACCTTTACTAAAACCGGTTATGACTTCGCAGGTTGGAATGAGAAAGCCGACAATAGTGGAACAAACCATACCGAAGGGGAAAGTATTATTTTGACTGAAAGCAAAGAACTTTTTGCTCAATGGTCCTTGCAACATTATACCATATCTTACAATAATAATGGAGCAGAAGGAAGTATGGAAAGCCAAGCGTTTGTATATGGAACGCCACAAAATCTTACAGCGAACACGTTTACCAAAGTAGGCCATATTTTTAACGGATGGAACACACAGGCCGATGGTAACGGCATTGCCTATACAGACCAATATAACTTATCCGCCACCAGCGATTTGATGCTCTATGCCCAATGGGTGCCCGAAACTTACACCTTGACCTTTATGGCCAACAATGGAACGGACGAACAAGCCACGCAAACATTCACCTACGGCCAAGCGCAGAACCTGATGAGCAATCCTTTCACCTACACCGGCTATAATTTTGCCGACTGGAACACCGCTGCTGATGGCAATGGCGATGGCTACAGCGACCATAAGAATATGACCTTGACGGCCGATATGACTTTGTATGCCCGTTGGACGCTTATCCCTACTTTTGTAGTGACTTTTAACGCCAACGGTGGCACGGGCACTATGGCAAACCAAACCTTTATGCAGGGTGTGGCACAAGCATTGACAATCAATACGTTTACCCGCGAAGGTTACGACTTTATGGGTTGGAACACCAATGCCAGTGGTATGGGAACATACTACAGCGATGGACAAAGTGTAACTTTGAATGCGACCACCACGCTTTATGCCAAATGGCAGAAGAACAGCAGCTATGAAGAACCTGCTACTAAATGTGTGGTAAGCAGTATTCGCAGCAATGAAACGAGAGTGGGCGATTCCATTACCGCTGTACGCGACCACCAGAACAACACCTACGCGGTGGTGCAGATTGGCAACCAATGCTGGCTGAAAGAGAATATGCGTGCCACCACCTCTCCAAGCACGGGTACTGATATTTTGCAATTGCCAGCTGAGAACTCCTCATGGACTGGGAAACGTGCATATTATCCACAAAACAATGCGGATACTGCCGCAAAATATGGAGTGTTGTATAATTGGAACGCCGCTGTAGATACGTTTAACACAGCATTTGGGGAAACATCTTATGGCATCAATGAAGCCAATTGGGTTGTGTTCACAAGTTCTAACCGTCGCGGCATCTGCCCCGAAGGATGGCACATACCTTTTGGTAATGAGTGGACTATTATGATGAACGCTGCAGGCGTCACCTCGTCAAACTACGCAGGTAAATTAGCATGCGGTAATGACTGGGTAATATATACGCCACACGCAGATGATGATGGTGACCAGCCAGGAAACTACAATTACTCTGAACGTAATATTTCTGGCTTTTCGGCTCTTCCCACCGGTTTTTATAATGATAATACGTTCTTCAACAGATACTCCGAAACGATTTTTTGGTCTGCCACCCCTAACGTAACCTACAAGCAAGTGCAGGGTCTGCAGTTGACATCCTGGAGCGCCAACGTTACCCTCGACCGAAACTCACCGAACCACGGACTTCCTGTCCGTTGTGTAAGGAATTAAAAAGAGCACTGGTTATTCACAAAAATATTAACGTAAAAAATTAAAAATATGAAAGAAAAAGCATTTACCGCCATTCCTCATCCCGATCATACTGGGAAATTTGGTGTAGAACGAACAAATTTATTAACAGGTAAAAAAACACTTTTACCTGATATATTTGACACAATAGAGGATGCTGCAAGTTTTGCCAAGCAATGCAATGACGAATATTACGAAGATCCCAAATAAAGCGTTAATTATGGACGAAAAAGTAATCATTATTAATTCTACAAATCATTTCAAAAAGGGAAATATAGCTCATAACACTGAAGAAATCATAAAACTACTTGATATTCTTACAAATCATCCAAATGAGAACAGCGCTATTATTTGTTGTGATGGTAAGAATTATTCATATATAACAATGTTTGATTTATGTGCTCACATTAGGAAGTCGTATGAAATAGACTTAAACACAATAATGAAAAGATACAACGTATCTGCACAAGACATTCGCAGTAAAAATTATGCATCGCTAATATTTCCTCAAAAATCAGATGAAAATATAGACAGTGATTCCGAGACCAAATTTGAGGACGACAAAACGAATATTGAAGGTGTAAATCTTTAAACTGCCTTCTCCATCCACTCTTTCCCCAAGGGCGCGTCACCACCGCGCCTTTTTTCATTGTTACGAGGGCACAGGGAGGGAAAGATGGAGGCGGGAGAAGGTGCGAAGGTTGTCACGCTAAGCCAGGGAAATCGCATTCCCTTTTCGCCTTGGAAAGGCGGGATTACTAAGAAAGAGCCTCTTCGAGGTAAGTGTACTGGGCAAGAAAAATTGGAAAGCCTAAACTTTTTATATCGAAAAAAGTGTACTTTTGCCGCCAGATGTAAGTCGGGATTCGGGTTGGAGAAATCGAGTCGTGCAAAAGTCCTCGCCAGCGATCTCCACCATCCGGTAAACAACCCATCCTGCATTTTGAGGCACACCATACGCCCCGTTTTTGCGGGGCGTTTTTTATGCTTCAACAGCAGTAATGCAGTATTGCACCTTTTCTTTTGTCCGTCGTTTGATTCCAACAGTCAATTTCACTTTTCCAATACCCGGACACAAATATTCCATAATCATCATTTTTTCAAATCCACTTTGATTTCTATTTCCAACCTTAATGGGCTTTATTGAAACTTTTTGCGCATTCGTCAATATGGCATCCAACTGTAGAACTGCCAATGTGGAAAGATATGTCTTCGAAGCATGTGTACTTGTCTCATCAATAGAGACATACCTAATATTGATATATTCCTTTAAGGTAAGATTGTACTTTCTTTGCGTTGGATTTTTCTCTTTCCATTGACGATAGAAATCGCGAATGATTTGTTGACGTACTTTAATATCTTCCGTATTCGTTCCGACTGGTATTTCTATTTCTTCCATAGTATTGTATCTTTAAAATTTTTGCCGACAAAGATACAACAATCATAAAGCGAAATCAAGTGCAAAAAACTGTGTCAGAAATAATTATAAATCGCATAAAAACATCATCTTTTTGCAGAAAAGTTTCAAAAGCCTGCAAGTTTTGACTTTTTGTCACACTCGGAAAATGACACGTCGGAAGAGACGATTTCGGAGAAAGTTATAAGGAAACCGCAAAAATCATTCACCATTTATCATTCACCATTAACCATTAACCATTAGCCCCATTCATCCTTCCTTCCTGCACGACCTTCATCACGCAGTTCTTACAATCAAAATCAAGACGGAAGCGATTCTTTTCATCTTTCAAATACAGCGGGAAGCGAACGTCGGGATGTTTTGTCTGCTTACTACAAATGCCCAATTCGTAGCGGAGGCAATATTTGCAGACCATCAATTCCTTATCCTTGAAATCCAATGTCTTATCCAATCCATATTCGATTTCCTTCGCGCCAAAATCCTCATAAACAGCCCGATGAAGTTCGTTCGTGATATTTCTCTTATAAGATGCACTTTCAAAAACCTGGGACGGTTGATAGTTCAATTCCGTATCTTCCGGATGGAAATGTCGGATTCTTTCCGCTTTCAGCAATTCCACCGCGTCATTGCGCAGTTTGTTTATCACGGAGCTTTGCAGGAAGTATGGCAACGATTCCACAATGAGTTTGCGGAGTTCGAAAGGCGTATTTCCCAATTTGGCCAAAGACGTACGCAACTGTTTGTCCGCCATTTCGGGCTTTTCGGCGGCAATTTTCGCCGTTTCGACGAGCGATTCAACTTCACACCCGTCTTCATCTTTTAATCGCAAAATAAAGCCGTTTTCCGCCTCTTTGAAAAGCATATCTACAAACATGCGTCTTTCGGCAGTTTTATCGGACAACGATTTCTCAAATTGCTTATCCACGTTTCTATACACATCAACCTGACGGAATGGCGAAATTGGCTTATGGGGGAAAATCCTATCCCGCTCAACTTTGTTAACCAAGAAGCCTTCCAAATCGCCATCATTATTGATAAAGCACAGGCCGTCGCCATTGACAATCTGCTCGGTTCCCGCATAGAAAATCTTTCCGGCCTTGTCCTGACGAAGTTGTCCGATGCGTTTGCCCATCGCTTTCGGAGTTTCAAATGAGGCTATTCTCTCGCGTTTGCCGTCTATAAAATAGGGTGTAAAACCACGGTTGAACGTCTTGGTGGGATCAGGATTGAATAGAATGGTGGTTTTGCCACTTCCCGATGCGGCATATTCGCCATCTTTTTCCAAAATCTCATCCAGCGTGCGGCGATAGTATGAGGTTATGTTTTTCACATAATTCTCATCTTTCAGACGGCCTTCGATTTTGAGAGAGACGACACCCGCATCGATAATGTCGCGCAGATATTTGGAGCGGTTCATATCGCGCAATGAGAGCAGATGTTTGTCGCGCATCAGTGTTTTCCCTTTGGCATCAACAAGATCGAAAGTGGTGCGGCAGATTTGCGCGCACTCTCCCCTATTGCCGCTTCGTCCGGTAGTCATCCGGCTCATATAGCATTGTCCGCTGTAACAGACGCAAAGTGCGCCGTGAACAAAAGTTTCCAACTCTATGGAGCTGTTCTGATGGATGGACTTCATCGTTTCTACATCCATTTCGCGCGCGAGGATGGCGCGTTTCATACCCAACTTTTCCATAAAGAGGATTCTTTCCAAAGAATCATTATGGCATTGGGTACTGGCGTGGAGACGAATGGGCGGCAAATCCAACTTCAGCAATCCCAAATCCTGGATGATGAGCGCATCTGTACCTATCTCATACATTTGCCGAATCAGTCGGCAGGCATCCTCCAACTCGTCATCATAAAGCAGAGTATTAACGGTGACATAAACTTTGGAGCCATACAGGTGGGCATAGCG
>JAZUEE010000275.1:0-5295 GCA_045639985.1 Bacteroidales bacterium | reverse complement strand
CGGGCGCCATCAGGTAGATGCCGTCGTAGGTGCGCTCACTTTGGAGCTGCTCGATACAGCGGGCAATCGGTTCTATCATCATGACCATGCCGGCTTCGCCGCCGAAGGGATAGTCGTCGGCTTTGTGGTGCTTGTCCGTGGTGTATGCCCGGATGTCGTGCGTGTGGAGCTCCAGAAGCTGCTTGTCAACAGCCCGTTTCAAGATGGAGTTTCCGAATACGCCCGTGAACATGTCGGGGAAGAGTGTGAGTATGTCTATGCGCATAGTTTATAGTTTTTCAATCATCATAATGCCGTCGCGGAAGGGCAGGAGGAGGTTCCGCACGCGTGTGTCGTTTTGCACGAAATCGTTGAATGCCAGTATGGATTGCGTGTCGCGGTCGTTGTGCGCCACTTCTTGGGTGACTTTGCCGTTCCACAGGGTGTTGTCAATTAGTAGAAATCCGCCCTTTCTTACTTTGGGCAGCACGAGGTCGTAGTATTCCTGATAGTCTTCCTTTTCGGCATCTATAAACACCAAATCCCAGGTGTATTCCAATTGCGGAATCAATTCTTTGGCATCTCCGATATGGAGGATGATTTGGTCTTGAAATGATGTTCGTGATACGTATTCGCGTATGCGGTCTTCGTATTCGATGTTTTTTTCAAGAGTGTGTAGCTCGCCATCAGCGGATAAGCCCTCGGCGAGACAAATGGCGGAGTAGCCCGTGAATGTGCCGATTTCAAGAACATATTTCGGCTGCATCATCTTAGATAGAAACGTTAGAAAATGTCCTTGCAGTTGACCGGACAGCATTCGGGGGTTGATGGTCTCCAAATGGGTTTGTCGGTTTAGTCGGTACAGCAAATCGTTTTCGGGCGTGGTGTGTTGTTCGCAATATGCCTCGATGTCGTGGTCTATCAGCTCGAACGTGGACATTTTAGGAAAGTTCAGATATGGTTTTGTTGACTTCTTCTTCTGTTTTTGTCAGCTTGTCTTTGCAAACCTTTATCAATTTGGTAGCTGTCTTGATGTTCTCAGACAAATCATCTACCGAGATGTCCGCCTGTTCCATCTGCTTGACTATGGTTTGAAGCTGCTCGAAGGCCTCTGTGTAAGATAGGTTTTCTTTCATGATGGGAGCGGATTAGTACATAATACCCAATTTGATACCGGCGAAGTGGTATAATGCCGGTTGAATGCTGTTGGCGAAGAATGCGGAATTGTCGATGCCGGTAGCATCCGGGATGGTGTAGCGGATTTTGGAATATTGCAATTTGTATGTGCCTGCCAGTACGATGCCTACTTTGTCGGTGATTTTGATGCGCATGCCGATACCGGCTTCCCCCATCGGGCCTTGATTGGAGCCGTGAATGACGTGATTGACGGTTTCGGGAACAGAGGAAAGATACCATTTGAAACCCCAGCCGAGGTTGACAAAGGCAGTAGGAGCCACGCGCGTCTGCATCATGTTGACGCTGAAATTCAAATAGAGTGGCACAAAAGCGGTGTGGTTCCAAAAATCAAGCCCCGTGCCCACGCCCATGTAAAAAAAGTTGTTGAATTGATAGGCGATTAATTGGTTAACCTGGATGTTGAAATTGTTGTTCTTGACGGTTTTGAGTATTTGGTCTTCCGCCAAAGTGGGTGGCATGACGAGGTCGTGGCAGTCATAGTCGGCCAAAGCGATATCTCCAACACCGCCGAAATAACCCACGGATGTCATAAATACGAATTTGTGTTCCTGAAGTTGACGATTGCGGGGATTCTGTGCAAACGCGGATGTTGATAGCAGGAATAAAGCGATAAGTAGGATAAACGTACGTTTCATATTGGATACTGTTTTATTTCTTAAATGTTTTTACAATTGGAATTTAGAAGTGCTTGGGCGGCGGAGCGTGCGGCATCGGAAATGTCTGCGCCGCTGAGCATTCCGGCAATGGCTTCGGTCCGTTCGTCAGCATCCAATAGGCGGATGTTGGAGACGGCCTTGTTGTCAATGTTTTTCTTATATACCAAATAGTGTTGGTCTCCGCTGGCCGCAATTTGCGGCAGATGTGAGATGGCAATGACTTGGTGCTTGGAAGCTAAAACGCGCATGACGGCAGCCACTTTGTTGGCGGTTTCACCCGAAATGCCCGTATCTATTTCATCAAAGATGATGGTCGGTAGCAAACTGTTGTCTGTGATGGTTGATTTCAGGGCCAGCATGATACGGGACATTTCACCGCCAGAGGCGATTTTGCTAAGATTGGCGGGAACCATCCCCTTGTTGGCGGAAAATAGAAATTCCACCTGGTCAATGCCTGTGCGTTGGGGCTCTTCCGTTTGAAGCATGTTGATGTTGAATTGGCTGTCGGGCATGCCCAACTGTTTGAGCACGGATGCTATCTTTTGCTGGAAAGAGCCGGTTACCGCTTGTCGGGTTTCCGATAACTTATGTGCCCATTCGCGTAGCTCATTGGCTAACTGGCTCTTCTTTTCATCCAAAGCCGAGAGCTGCTCCTGTTTGTCCGAATATTGCGAAATCTCTTTTTTCAGGGAGGCAGATAAGTCTATCAGCCCTTGAATGTCATCCACCTGGTATTTGTGTTGAAGTGAGAAAATAAGGTCGATGCGCTCGTTGAGGTGCTCGAGTTCTTTCGGGTTAATGTCGATTTCACTCTCTTTGTGGTTGATTTCGTAAGCAAGATCTTTAAGTTCAATGGATACGGACTTGAGGCGCTGGTGAATATCTTCAAAATCAGGTCCGAGGTCTTGGATCGCGCCGCATTCATCTTGGACGGATTTGAGTTGTTGCAGGATGTTTCCGTCTTCATTTTCAGAAAGTTGCTGTGTGGCGGCATATAGATGCGCCTTGATGTTTTCGGCATTGTTCAATAGTCGGATGCGTTGCTCAAGGCGTTCTTGCTCGCCCGCTTCCAATTGGGCATTGTCCAATTCTTGAATGGTGAAAAGATTGAACTCTTCTCTTCGGGCGGCTTCGGTGCACTGGGCTTTGAGCTCACGGTACTGGCGCTCCGCTTGCTCGTGAAGTGCGAAAACTTGTTGATATTTTGCTCGTAGAATTTGGTTTTGAGCATATTGGTCTAAGATTTCCAAACGGAAATCTGAATTTTGCAATAAGAGGTTCTGATGCTGGGAGTGAATGTCTATCAGCACAGAGGAAAGCTCACGAAGCAGATTTAGCGTGACGGGTGTGTCGTTGATGAAGGCCCGTGATTTACCATGCTCGTTAATTTCTCTTCGGATAATGGTCTGCGGTTGATAATCTAAGTCGTTTTGAGTAAAGAAATCTTGAATGGGAAGCTCCGTTATGTCAAAGGTTCCTTCCACAATGCACTTTTTGGCTTTGTCAAGGAGGACGTCTGTTTCTGCACGATTGCCGAGAATGAGGGAAATGGCACCCAGGAGGATGGATTTTCCCGCACCTGTTTCTCCAGTGATAACCGTGAGCCCGCGGTCAAACTGAATGTTGAGTTCTCGGATTAGAACGTAGTTCTCGATTTGCAGCGTGCGTAGCATAATTCTCTATTTGGATGCGGTGTTGATGGCGTCGTAACGGGAGGAGTTGGTCGGGTCGATTTGTTTCATAATATTCACGACCTGCGTTTTCTCGCTGGGCATTCCTTCTTTGAAGATGTTTACGATTTCATCGCATTTGGAGTTGCAGATGACTTTAACAAGTGCCAAGTTTGATTTCTGCGCATTGACCTGTTGCAAGAGTTTGAGACTTTCCAAAATGACGGCTCGTCCGGCATCCGGCGTTTCGTTCATTACGTCCAATCCGAGACGGTGGTATTGGTAAAAGAAGTCGTGAAGTTTGCTATAGGTGCTGTTGGTCAGATTCTCCGTAATCCAGTAACGGTTGCTTTGTCCGTTGTCGGCCACACTCCAACCTTTTTCTCTGGCTGACTGGTTAAGATTGACGATGGATTGCATGTTGCCATAGTAAGGTGCGCCGCCGTTTAGAGAGAAACTGTCAAATTCTACCGCCATAAACAGATTTAGATAAAATGCGATAAGGGAGGTGAATTGGGAGAGATTTTGATTGTCCGCATATTCTAACGGGTCGCCCTCCGCGTATGTGGCTTGGAAGTTCTTGTCTTGGAAGTTGAGCAGGGTGGTCTTGTAACTGGCCTTGTAAACAGGACGTTGCACCAGAACGGTCATAGTTCCTTTAAGTACGTCTCCCGATACTTCTGTCAAGTTGATTTGGATGGCACATTCAATACGCTCGTTGGTCTTCAAATTGTATTGGCACCATTTCCTGTCGTGAACAAACTGATAGATCTTTTGTTGCAAGTCGTTGTATCTTTGTTGGTTGATACCTCCAGTGACTTGGTTGGCGTTGATGGAAACCTGACATTGGAAATCTTGTGCGAAAAGGTTTCCACAGAAAATACAGAGAAATAAAAAAAGCAGGATTCGTTTCATAGTTATTTGCCTTTTTGTTGGATTAGTTCATGTATGAGCTGGATGATGTCGTTCGCGATTTCTCGTTTGTCTTTCAAATCACTTTCAAAGATTTGTTCGTCTCGGGTAATCATCATGACTTTGTTCGTTTGCGTTCGAAAACCGGCTCCTTTGGTTCGTAGGGAGTTAAGAACGATGAGGTCTGCGTTTTTAGTATGTAGTTTTTTGAGCGCGTTTTCTTTTTCGTTTTCCGTTTCAAGGGCAAAGCCGACGAGGAATTGGTGGTTACTTTTCTGCTTGCCTATGGAGGCGAGGATGTCCTTGGTCTTCACTAATCGGATATCGAGTTCGGCAGATGTCTTTTTGATTTTTTCGGGGGCGGTTTCCTGCGGCGTATAGTCGGCAACAGCCGCCGACATGATCATGATGTCCTGTTGCTCGGCAATGTCCATGCACTGTTTGTACATCTGCTCTGCGGTGGTGACGTCAATTCGGTGAATGAGCGGATTGGAGGTCGTCAGCGCGGTCGGGCCGGTGACGAGCGAGACATCTGCTCCGGCATCTGCAGCGGCTTCGGCTAAGGAAAAGCCCATCAACCCGGAAGAATGGTTCCCGATGAATCGCACGGGATCTATCGGCTCATACGTCGGACCGGCGGTAATCATCACTTTTTTGCCTGAGAGAATCTGTTTGGATTGAAGGTGTTGATTGACTATGGTGAATATTTTCTCAGGTTCTTCCATCCGTCCGTTGCCTGTTGTTCCGCAGGCAAGGAAACCGCTTTGCGGTTGGATGATGTGGCATCCTTTTTCTTGAAGTAGGTGGATGTTGCGGTGAACAGTGGGTTCGTTGTAGATGTTTTCGTTCATAGCGGGTGCTATGGATATCGGTTGGCGTGT
>JAZUEE010000274.1:0-1923 GCA_045639985.1 Bacteroidales bacterium | reverse complement strand
CGAAAGGTTTGAATTTTGATTATTATCGAAAATCTCCAGAGTTTTTCACTATAACGGAAAAATAAAAAAAGAGCACTTTGGTGCTCTTTTTTTATTTCCTAAACGCAGAATGCATTTCCACTTTGCTTTGGAATTTTTTCCAATCTTTATGTTCTGGCTCTGTCCACACACTTTCTGCTAAAGCGCAGATTCGAGGGAATATCATGTAGTTAGCTTGCTTTG
The DNA here is from genome assembly GCA_045639985.1 of Bacteroidales bacterium. Lineage (GTDB taxonomy): Bacteria > Bacteroidota > Bacteroidia > Bacteroidales > WCHB1-69 > F23-D06. The sequence continues at coordinate 1,701 of JAZUEE010000274.1, read as the reverse complement.
TGGTGTTGATGAATTCCGTCCACAGATTGCATTGTCCGCCTAAAATATGCTTTTTCTGTGCCGTGGAAAGTCCCTTGGGCATAGGGTCGAAGCTGTATGCCTTTTCTAACGTGATCAATCCGTCCATGCATAATTGCTTTTCTTCTTTGGGGTCGTGTTGGTAGAAATTGAAATAACAGTGCGAGGTAGGGCACATAATGACGTCGTTGCCATGTTTGGCGGCGATTTTCGCAGCTTTGGGGCCTTGCCAGCACATGATGGTGGAGGTGTTGACCATGTCGTCTGATACGATATCGTCCCAAATGATTGGCTTTTTGCCAAGTTTATGCAGATGTTTTTCCATGATGTTCATCATCCATTGTTGGAGCGCCATTTCATCAGCCAGTCCTTTGTCTGCTATACGTTGTTGGCATTTCGGACAAACTTGCCAATTGTCATTGAAAGCTTCATCTCCGCCGATGTGGATGTACGGGTAGGGGAACAGCTCTGCCACTTCGGAAAGTACGTCCTTGAAGAAGTTGATGACGTCGTCGTTGCCGGCGCACATAATGGCTTTGGGCGGCCAATAGGGGCCTACTGCTACAGTGTAGGGATAGTCGTCGCAGGCATATTGCGGATAGGCGGCGAGAATGGCACTGCAGTGCCCGGGAATTTCAATTTCAGGGATGATATCTATATGTCTGGCGGCCGCGTATGCCACAACTTCTCGAATCTGCTCTTTGGTATAGAACCCACCGTACGTCATGGGCTCTTCTGGCATTACGGGATGCAAGGTGTCCCAAGTGTCGCGCACCGGACGCCACGCTCCCTTGCTTGTAAGTTCTGGATATTTGTCGATTTGGATGCGCCAGCCGTGGTCGTCTGTTAAGTGCCAGTGGAATTTGTTGAGTTTGTAGGTGGCCATCAAATCTATATAACGCTTGACAAAGTTGATGTCGAAGAAATGTCGGGATACATCCAAATGCGCGCCACGATAGGCAAATCGCGGATAGTCGGTAATACGTGCGCAGGGTACGGTCGTGTGTTTTGCCTGGGTTATCTTGTCTGGATAGGTCATTTGCAAAATCGTTTGGAATGCGTAGTATAGTCCGGCCGTGGTGTTGGCTTTCGCCGTGATGTGATGGCGCTTTACCGTTATCGTGTATCCCTCATTCCCCAAATCCTTATCTTCTTTTTCATTGATTTCAAATAAGATATAATTTTTCCGGCAACTACTTTTGTCACCCATGTTGGGTCTTATATGAAAGAATTTTTGATAAGATTCATTGATGAGCTTTGCAAAAGAATATTCCTCTCCTGGAATGTTTTCAAAACAGAGGTATGTTTTGCTGTTGATTGTGAAACTGCCATGCTTGGGAGTGCACTCCACCGGTTCCGGGATAATGGTGATAGGATTGCTTTTCTGACAACTGCTGCCCAAAAACAGCGAGATAATCATAAGAAATAGAATGTTTAGGTGCTTCATATCGTTAATTTTTAGGCCGCGAAAATACAAAAAGATATGCAAAATGAATGGTTGACAATTTTTTTATCTGAACATGAAAATCGTAGCTCTTTTCCGTACTTTTGCTAACCATTTTGATATATAATATTATTGAACAATCTTAAATCCTCTACTATGAAAAAATTACTATTGCTTATAGTTGGTGTCCTGCTGTGTCTGTCCGCATTTGCACAGGCAGAAGTCGGAGGCCAAGCGGT
>JAZUEE010000273.1:0-43186 GCA_045639985.1 Bacteroidales bacterium | reverse complement strand
ACTTTGTTATCCATTAGGCCCACAGACGAAATGGCCATAGTGGAAATGGGAGCTAACCATCCCGGAGAAATCGATTTCCTTTGCCATATCGCACAACCCACCTTTGGTGTTATCACAAATATCGGCAAAGCCCATATTGAGGGGTTTGGTTCTGTGGAAGAGATTATCCATACTAAAAAGGCGCTATACCGTTCGGTTATCCAAAACAAAGGCACACTTTTTGTCAATGTGAATGATGAAATTCTGCGCAATGGTTTGGATTATGACAAAATGGTGTTTTATGCAGATGGAGGCGAAGACAATATAGAAAGTATGTCGCCATACTTACGTGTAAAGGTCGCGAATCACATTGTGGATACACATCTTACAGGAAGTTACAATATCTACAATTTTCTGGCTGCTGCTGCAATTGGACACTATTTTGGCGTTGATGACGACCTTATCGCTGGCAGTTTGGCTTCCTATATGCCGACTAACCATCGTTCCCAAATTAACACGGTTGGCAGTAATACGATTATTTCCGACTACTACAATGCCAATCCGACAAGTATGGAAGCCGCCATTCGCAATTTGGCAAAACTTTCACATCCTCGCAAACGTGCCATTTTGGGAGACATGCGAGAATTAGGCACCATCAGTCGTGACGAACATCGGCACATTATAGATTTGTGTGATGAGTTCGGATTGGATGTCATCTACGTTGGAGGTGAATTCGCTGCCCATCATCCCGATCATTGTTTTGCGTCAGTGGAAGAACTCAATGAGGAACTGACAAAACATCCGATTACGGATTCGATGATTTTGGTGAAAGGTTCCAACAGTATTCATTTGGATAGACTGTCGGCACTACTGCAATGAACGAATTTCAGACAGGCATAGGGGTGATGTCGGGCACGTCGCTTGACGGCATTGATTTAGCGTGGTGCCAATTTGAACAATTGCCCGTGCATAGGTGGAATTATCGCGTTATCAAAGCGGATACGTACCCGTATGCTCCGGATTTTCGAAAAAAACTGGCTGGTGCTACTGAATTGTCCGCCTTTGATTACTGCAAATTAAATGTGGAATTGGGTGAAGTTATTGCAGCTTGTATCCTTGATTTTATTGGAACAGACGAAAACCCCGACTTTATTGCTTCACATGGTCACACAGTATTTCACCAACCTCAGGATGGTTTGACGACTCAGATTGGCAGTGGCGCGGTTATTGCCGCCCGCACGGGAATCACCACGATTTGCGATTTCCGGACATTGGATGTCGCTTTGCATGGGCAGGGCGCTCCGTTGGTGCCAATAGGGGATGAGTTGCTTTTCGGACAATATGACGCATGCCTCAATTTAGGCGGATTTTCCAATGTGTCGTTCCGTCAAAATAACAAACGTATTGCATTTGATATTTCCCCGTGCAATATGGCACTTAATAATTTGGCTAATAGACAGGGCCTTGCATACGATAAAAACGGGGACATCGCCCGCTCTGGCAACGTCCTTTATCCAATGCTCGAAGAATTGAACCGCTTGGAATACTATTCCAAACCTTGTCCCAAATCATTGGGAAAGGAATGGTTTGACATACACATCCTTCCGATTATTCAATGTTATATAAAACAAGGTTCTTTGGAGAATTGTATGCGAACAATGGTTGAGCACATCGCCGAACAAATTGCCAGAGCTATTCCGGCGGACAAGCAAAATCTTATTGTCACGGGTGGTGGGGCTTTAAATCAATTCCTAATAGAAAGAGTTCAAAGTAAATGGCCCAAGCAAATCGTCATTCCGGACAATACTATTATTAATTATAAAGAAGCCATCATTTTCGCTTTTCTTGGATATTTGAGATTACAAGGGATGGATAATTGTCTTGCGTCAGTAACAGGAGCAACTATGGATAATTCTGGTGGTTGTATCTGGAAATCATAAAAAAACTTAAAAGCATTAATAACGGCAATATTACGATCCCAATTTTCGTTGGAAATGAAGTTATGAACTTAGCCCCCGTTATTATGTTATCAAAAAAATCAGACAAAGGAAATTTAGAGAACAAAAGAATGCTTTTCGTTCTCGTAGGATTAGTCGCCGTTTTGGCTTTAGTTTATGCCGGATTTGAGCTGTTTGCCAGCACAAACCACGCGATTTCTTTCAATCAAATGGATGATTTCTTTACAGAAGTGTCCGATGAAGACGTGTTGGCTACGGATAAAACGCCACCGCCACCACCTGTAGCACCGCAGCAACCCAAAGAGTTTATCATACATGTTGTAGATGATAATATTCAAACTACAGATGAACTTCTCTTTATTCAAGATTTTACGGAAATGGATGCCATCCCGGATCTCATAGATGAAACACCTATTGAAATTATTGACGAGAAATCGGATCCTGAACCCCCTGAACATTTTACGGAAACGATGCCGGAATTTCCTGGCGGCCCCGAAGCGTTGAATGCTTTTCTTTCAAAGTCGATACAGTATCCAGAAATTGCACGAAATAATGGTATTACAGGTACAGTACTGGTTGAATTTATCGTTGAAAAGGATGGGAGTGTAAGCAACGCCAAAGTAAAAGTTCCTCTATTCCCTGAATGCGATAAGGAAGCCGTTCGCGGTATCATGACCATGCCGAAGTGGTCGCCAGGCAAGAACATGGGCAAAGCCGTTCGTTGCTATTATCAGGTACCTGTGACCTTTAAAATGAACTGACAGGAATCGTAAAGTTGACGGTAAGAACTTTTTAATGCCCATTTGACAAACGTAAATTGCTGTTTTGAGCGCACTTGCGGCGCTCAAAACTTTTTTCTTGAAAAATACTGTTGTAAAAAGAAAAAATGTTACTTTTGCGGTTCCGAAAAATAAAAGTTTCACACTCATAAAATAACATAATTATGTTAGCAAAGAAAACCGACAAAGGAGACCTTGAGAATAAAAGAGGAATCTTTATTCTTGTTGGACTCGTAGTTGTTTTAGGGCTGGTTTACGCAGGTTTTGAACTGTTTGCCAGCGAAGACAAAGTAGCTGCTTTCAGCGTTACCGAAGATGACTTTATTGAAGTCAAGGACGAGGATGTCATTGCCACAGACCAAACACCTCCCCCTCCACCAGAACAGCCGCAGCAACAACAGGAAGTCGTTTTGAACATCGTGGAAGATAACATCAAAGTTACAACGGATATTGACTTCGGTCAAGATTTCTTTGAAGATGATGTTATTGAAGATGTTGCTGATGAAGTAATTGAAATCGTAGAAGATGAAACAGAAAGCGCTCCTCCTGTGTATTTTACGGAAGAAATGCCGGAATTTCCAGGTGGTCCTGAAGCTTTGAATTCTTTCCTCTCAAAAGAAATCCAGTATCCTGAAGTAGCCCGTAACAACGGTATTATGGGTACGGTTTTGGTTGAGTTTGTCGTTGAAAAGGATGGTCGTGTTAGTAATGCCAAAGTGAAAGTTCCTTTGTTCCCTGATTGTGATAAGGAAGCTGTCCGCGGCGTTATGGCAATGCCGAAATGGAAACCGGGTAAGAATATGGGTAAGCCGGTACGTTGTTTCTATCAGGTTCCCGTTACTTTCAGAATGTAATTTTAAACTATCTCAATATGGAAGGCGCTGTTCGTTCGGCGCCTTTTTTGTTTGTGTTTGTGTGTGAAAATGAGAAATAATACGATTCTTGTAGCGCTTAGTATCAAAGTAAATGTTACATTTGCAAACTTTTGTGATAAAAGATATCGTATTAATAATCAAAACAATAAATAAAGTATGAAACAATTAATTGAATGCGTTCCCAATTTTAGCGAAGGTAGAAATCCTGAAATTATTGAACAGGTTGCCGAAGTGATCAGACATGCCGAAGGTGTTACGTTGTTAGATGTTGACCCAGGTGCTTCCACGAATCGTACGGTTGTGACTTTTGTCGGTACACCCGATGCAGTGGTGGAAGCTGCTTTTTCTTTGATTGCAAAATGTCAGGAACTTATAGACATGCGCAACCATCATGGCGACCATCCGCGTTTTGGTGCTACAGATGTTTGTCCGTTCGTACCTGTCGCCAATATTACAATGGAAGAAACAGCGGAATATGCGCACAAACTTGCCAAAAGAGTTGGTGAAGAACTTAAAATTCCCGTTTATTGTTACGAAAATGCCGCTTTTGAAGAAAAAAGACGTAACTTGGCTAACTGCCGTGCTGGAGAATATGAAGCGCTCAAAGAACGTATCTCCACGAAAGAATGGAAACCGGACTTCGGCCCCAATAAATTTACGGAAAGCGTGGCTAAAAGTGGTGCAACCGCCATTGGCGCCCGCGACTTTTTAATCGCAGTCAACTATAACTTGAATACCACTTCTACGCGCCGAGCCAATGCCATTGCTTTTGATGTGCGTGAGAAAGGTCGTCCGAGACGCGAAGGCAACCCTATTACGGGACAAATTGTAAAAGATGAAAATGGTAACCCGATTATGATGCCTGGAACTTTGAAAGGTACAAAAGCAATTGGTTGGTACATTGCAGAATACGGTATCGCCCAAGTGTCAATGAATATTACCAATACCAATGTCACACCTTTGCATGTAGCTTTTGATGAGGTTTGTGAAAAAGCTGCTAAACGCGGAGTCCGTGTGACGGGTGCTGAAATCGTCGGACTTGTCCCCAAAAAAGTTTTGATTGATGCGGCTAAGTATTATCTTGCCAAACAACATCGTTCTCTTGGTATTGACGAAAAGGAAATGGTTAAAATTGCCGTCAAATCAATGGGCCTTGACGATTTAAAACCTTTTAATGCAGAAGAAAAAGTCATAGAATATCTTTTGGAAAAAGAAGACAAAACCCCAAAATTAGTAGAAATGACTTGCACAGGTTTTGCCAATGAAACAGCTTCCGAAAGCCCAGCTCCTGGCGGTGGTTCTATTTCCGCTTATATGGGTTCTCTTGGCGCTGCATTAGGTACTATGGTGGCAAATCTTTCTTCTCACAAACCGGGTTGGGATTCCAAATGGGAATTTTTCTCCAAATGGGCCGAGAAAGGCCAAGCTGTCAAAGATCAATTGCTGGCTCTCGTGGATGAAGATACCAATGCATTCAATGTGATTATGAATGCTTTCGGTATGCCTAAGAAGACACCGGAAGAGAAGGCCGCTCGCAAACAAGCTATTCAAGATGCCACTAAATACGCCACTGAAGTTCCTATGAGAACTATTGAAACATCTTTCCAAGTATTTGAAATCTGTGAAGCGATGATTAAGAAAGGCAATCCTGCATCTGTTTCCGATGCCGGAGTTGGTGTTTTGTGCGCTCGCGCTGCCATTCACGGAGCTTATCTGAACGTGAAAATCAATGCCTCCTCTTTGACGGATAAGGAATATGCTGCTATGATGATAAATAAGGCACACGATTACGTCGTGAAAGCTGACCGCATTGAAAAATCTTTGATGAAGAAAACAGAATTTGTCATTGATAATCCTTCCAAATAATTTTGTGTAGATGAAGATTCTGGTCGTGCTTTCCCGCTTTCCATTTCCTCTTGAAAAAGGGGATAAGCTGCGTGCGTACCATCAAATACGTTGTTTGTCTGAAAAACACGATGTTTTTTTGGCCGCCGTGCACGACATGTCTGTGTTAGATCCTGATATTCAACAACTAACGCCTTACTGCAAAAGAGTTTTTCTTTTGAAACAAAGCGCAGTAAGGCGTTGTTTCAATATAGCTCGTGCTTTTGTGCGTGGATTGCCATTGCAATGTGGCTATTTTTTCAACAAAAAAAATTATCAGAAAATAAAGCAGATTGTTGACGAAATACAACCTGACCATATATACTGTCAACTTTTTAGGATGGCGGAATACGTCAAACATTATCCGATTCCTAAGACCTTGGATTATCAGGATGTCTTTTCCAAAGGAATGTTGCGGCGATATGAAAACGCTTTTTGGCTGACAAAACCATTCTTTAAGATGGAATATCAGAGAATTCGTCGATATGAAGCGGAAATTTTCCGTTTTTTTGATAATAAGACCATTATCACGGCTGTTGACAGAGATCTGATTCCACATAAGGATAAAGATGAAATTGTGGTGGTGCCAAATGGAGTGGATTTTACTTCGTTTAAGTATGAGCAGGAAGCCAAACAATACGACCTTATTTTTACGGGCAATATGAGTTATGCTCCGAATGTGGATGCGGCAATCTATTTGGCGGTGGAAATCTTTCCGCAGTTGAAGAAAGAGTTTCCTCAGTTGCGATTGGTACTTTGCGGAGCGAATCCCTCTGCCCGAGTTAAATCTTTGCAGACTGATGATATTCTTGTGACCGGGTGGGTGGACTCTACGGCAGAGTGGTATGCTAAATCCCGTATTTTCGTTGCCCCAATGAGAATGGGCACGGGACTGCAGAACAAACTGTTGGAAGCAATGTCCATGCAACTTCCTTGTGTGACTTCCCCATTGGCTGGAAAACCGTTAAAAACGGCAGAAGCTGAACAGGCTATTATCACCTGCAATACCACATCGGGATATATTGAAGTTATCGCTCGTTTGCTTCGCGATGAGGAGTATTACACATTGTTGTCCCAAAATGGAAATCGTTTTGTTCGTGAACATTATGATTGGCGTTCGGCAACAGATTTGTTGGACAAAGTGATGTGTGGAAATTAATATTTTTCACACGTAAAAGTTTATTGAAAAAAGTATATATTTGCACCCCTTAATTTTGAGCGATGAATGAGAAACAAATAAGAGACCAATTCAAGCTCCGTTTGTCAGGAGTAGAAGATGGAACATATTGTTTTTCAGTAAATTGTGATAAAGAGTTCTTTGAATTAGCAGAAATTTCCGAAGTTCGAGACGGCAATCTGAATTTGCAGATTGAGATGTCAAAAACTGAGAAATTGGTGGATGTAAAATGTCATTTTGAAGGAAACGTAATAGCACCATGTGATCGCTGTTTACTTCCTGTAACATTACCGATGGATTTTGACGAGCGACTCATTGTCAAACTTGTCCCGTCTGTGGAAGCAGGAGAAAATGACGATGATGATGACATTTGGGTGTTGGAAGAAAACACGTATGAATTGGATATCTACCAATTCGTTTACGAATCCATATTCTTGGCACTTCCTATGAGCATTGTTCACGAAGATGATGAAGACGGAAATTCCACTTGTGACCCGAAGGTGCTTTCTAAGTTGAAAGAGCTTTCGGCTTCGGAGAATGAAAAGGAAACAGACCCACGTTGGGACGTACTGAAAAATTTGAAATTTGATTAATAACTGATAAAATTTATATACTATGCCTAATCCAAAAAGAAGACACTCAGCAATGAGAAGAGATAAGAGAAGAGCTCACGATTTCATCACTGCTCCTCAACTGACAACCTGCAGCCACTGCGGCGCACCTATCCTTACACACCGTGTATGCCCGGAATGTGGTTATTACAGAGGTAAACAAGCTATTGAAGTAAGCGGCGCTGCCCAGTAATCAATACCTTGATTTTGTAATATTTTAGGTTAGATGACATAAGTATTTATGCCATCTTTTTCTGTTTATAAAAATATGGAAATTGTTTTTGCAACCCACAACCAGCATAAAACTGCGGAAGCACGAGACATTCTTGGGCCGGATTGGATTTTGAAAAATCTTCAGGATATTGGACAATTGGAGGAAATCCCTGAAACATCGGACACTCTCCAAGGCAATGCGCTGCAAAAGGCTCAATATGTTTTTGAAAAATATCATACAAACTGCTTTGCCGATGATACCGGCTTGGAAATCGAGGCGCTTAACGGCAGACCGGGTGTCTATTCCGCTCGCTTCGCAGGAGAACATTGTTCCTATTCTGATAATGTGAACAAAGTTCTATCTGAAATGGAAGGTATGACTAATCGCAGGGCTTGCTTCAAGACCGTTGTGGCCTTGATTTTGGACGGAGAAACCTTTTATTTTGAAGGCCGAATAGATGGACACATCACGGAAAAACCAAGCGGGGAAGGGGGATTTGGCTATGACCCTGTTTTTATGCCAGATGGATATGATAGGACCTTCGCGGAATTAAGTGCTGAAGAGAAAAATAAAATCAGCCATCGTGGTATTGCGATGTCTAAGTTGGTGAAATTTCTGAACTCCCGCAAATAAGTAATAAAAAAGGACTGTTTCGGCAGTCCTTTTTATTTGTCTAATTCAGTCTTAATCTTTAGAAGCATCTCTTTTATTTTTGTCAATGATTCAATGATAGCTGCATTTTCCGCTTCTTGAATCATATTGCCTTTGAGAGCATCCTTGGCACCTTTTAATGTGTAGCCCTTAATTTTGGTAAGATAATGTATAGTCCGAATAATGGAGATATCGTTTTTTGAAAAAAATCGATCGCCTTTCTTGTTTTTTCGCGGTTTGAGCATGTCGAACTCATTTTCCCAAAAACGAAGCGTGGATACAGGTAGGTCAAACATCTTCGATGTTTCTCCTATACTATAATAAATCTTGCTTTTGTCATTGAAAGATTCGGGCAATGGCAAAGCATTTTCATCATCAATTAGTGGGTTCATTCTTCTTGTAATTTTCGACGACGTTCATCTTTTTCCTTAATACTTTCCCGCTTATCGTACAGTTTTTTTCCTTTGGCCAAAGAAATATCCAATTTGGCATACCCGTTTTCGTTTATCCACAGCAATGTAGGAACAATAGTGAAGCCGCGTTCATTTAGTTTGGTGAGAAGTTTTTTTATTTCCTTTTTAGTAAGTAATAATTTACGGTCTCGCTTGGGAAAATGATTGTTATAGCTACCTGCCGCATATTCGCTGATATGCATGTTGTGCACCCATAATTCATTATTAATAAAGGAACAATACGCATCCGTAATATTTGCCTTGCCCGCACGAATGGACTTGATTTCCGTTCCTGTTAGGACGATGCCGGCAGTATAGGAATTGAGCAGAAAATATAGATAATCTGCTTTCCTGTTCTTAATCTCGATTTGGGCGTTTGTAGTGTTTTTACTCATAACGTTTCAGTGGGGCAAAAATACAAAAATAATTAGTATGTTTGCCGCCTCTAAAACCAATACCTATGAAGAACCTCAGTATGATTGCTGCAGTGGGAGAAAATCTTGAATTGGGATATAAAAACCAATTGCTCTGCCATTTGCCTGTCGATTTGAAACATTTTAAAGAAATCACCTCCGGGCATACCGTCATTATGGGTGACCGCACATGGGAATCTCTACCTAAAAAACCGCTCCCCAATCGTAGAAATATTGTTGTTACACTCGACAACATCACTTTCCCAGACTGCGAAACAGTTCATTCCATTGAAGATGCTCTCAAATTAATTGAAAATGAAGAGGAGGCCTTTATTATGGGGGGAGCTACTATGTATAAATTGTTTTTGCCGTATGCCGGAAAACTTTATCTTACACGTATTCAATCTGCTTTTACGGCGGATGTATATTTCCCTGCTATACGAGAGGAAGAATGGACGTTGTCGGATAATGTTTTTATTCCGAAAGATGAAAAGAATATTTACGATCTTTATTTCCAGTTACTTATAAGAAAATAATAAGGCCATGAACAAAGTATTATTATCCGTATTTGTTTTGTTTATAACTGTTTCCGCCATTGCGCAAAAACCTAAAACGAACCTTACCGTTCCGGATCTTCCCATTGATGAGCGCACGCAGTTGGTCACCTATCAAGATGTCATAAAGCAAGAGGGAAGCCCTAAAGTGCTGTATGATAGAGCTATGGTGTGGATTAAGAAATACTATAAAAACACAACTGAGGTTATCAAAAATGCCGATGAAGAAAAAGGCGTTATTGAAATGAGATCTACCGTACGCATCTTTTCCAAACAAAAAGACGGCACGATGATGCCTAAAAATGTGGTTTACTACAATTTCAAACTCGAGTGTCGTGAAGGCCGGTACCGTTATACGATAACAAATTTTAATGAGCGTGCCGCTTCCGCTGCTCCGATTGAAAACTGGTTTAAAACAGATAGCCCTTATTGGTCTCCATCACAATACGAATGGCTCACCCAAATCGACAGCCAAGTGAAAGAACTAATCAACGCTTTGGAAGAGGGCATGTTGCCGGAAGAAGTTGTTGAAGATGAATGGTAAAAAGTTCTGGCGGAACTAATATATTGTTTCGATTAATTTATGGGCATTGGCAACGTGGTCGTACTTCGTTTGAAGCACCTTTTGCCGATGGATTATTTCTGTCTGAGAAAATTCTATAGGCATCAGACGATTAATTTCATTTCTCATTTGTTCTGCACTATCTGCCACAGTACAGGCATCTCCTAATGCGGTGCCAGCTAACATATTAGTGTTGGCGATGCAATATCTGCCCTTACTTAAGGCATTTAGCAATTTCAATTTGAGACCTGTCGGCTGGTTGGTCACAAAGACGTTCACATGTGCGTTTTGTATCAAATCCAACATTTCTATTTCTGGCAGATTCGCACGAATAGATACGTTGGAATGCAACGAGGATTCTCCTATGAGTTGCTCGGGGGGATTGAGACCGGCGATAACACATGGCACATCAACTTTGGAAAACACATTCCGTAATAGCCAAAGAGCGGCCTCCGTATTTTCCCTGACCGACAGATTCCCGTGATAAAGTACGTATGACCCTTTCCCAGGAAGACTTGACACATTGACAAAGTCATTGAAAGCCGGTATCCACTGTACGTTTTGAAATTGGGAAGAAAAGTATTGCGTGTCTTTTTGAGAAATCGCGAAAATTTCAGCCGCTTGTTTCAGAATTGATTCGTAATGTTCTAATTTTTCAGCTTCTATTTGGAAAAATAGTTTACGCCAAAATAGCGGTTCCGCAGTTGCTAAAGAACGATAGTAATCATGTTCGACATTATGAGTGCGAACGTATATTTTTCTGTTAGAGAATCTTTTATCTAAAAGGATGGCTGTAGTATGTAGTCCTTCGCATAAAATAGGATAGTCATCTTTCTGAAGATTTTGAACTAAAGATTCAGATTTTCTGGAATTGACGATGTAGGGAATCCTGCTGAATTGTTTGAGAATAGATGTATCTCTTTTGTAATAATGAACTTGATAGCAGAAATCAAGATTATTCGCTTCCCCTCTACCATATTCAAAGCAATGCAGATGTATATTTATGCCCGCCTCCGCGAGTTGCTTTGCTTTATAGTAAATATCAATGACTCCGCCGTAATTTGCAGGCCATGGAACATCTAAAGAAATAATATGCAAATGTTTCTCATTCATAACTTTTGATAACATCCAGCAAAACTTTTTCTTCGTTTTCCCAATTTAACTCAGCAGCGGCAACCGGAAGGTTTTGTTTCCATTGAGCCAACATTTCCGTGTCCTTTAGTGCATTTTGAATTGTTGTTGCAATGTTTTCTGGAGTATGGTTTTCAATAAAAGTACCGATATTATATTTCCGAATGATTTTTTCAATTTCTACCAAATGTGATGCTACAATGGGAACACCTGCCTGTATAAAATCAAACAATTTATTGGGAAGACTATATCGGTAATTGAGGTTTGTATCTTTATCCAAAGTAAATCCGATTTCGGCCAATTGTGTATAGGCCATCATTTGAGGATATGGCATTCGCGGCAGGAATTGAACACTGTCGGCCAATCCGAGTTTTTTCACCATTTGTTTTAAAATGGGTAACACATCTCCTCCACCAATAATCATCAAAAAACAGTTGGGAAGAAACTGCATGGCTTGAACTAATTCTTCGGCCCCTCGTTGTACGTTGATTCCAGAGCCCTGCAATACCAACAAGTGTTTATTCATTGGAAGGCCTAACGCAGCTTTGTCTCCTTTAGGCGGCATAATTCGGCTTATCGGAATATTTCGCACTACAGATACTGTTACGTGATATTTTTCGCGAAACAGGTCAGCAATGGACTCATTGACCGTAATCAAGCGCCCCAATTTTGGAACCGTGAATTGCTCAATCCATTTCCAAACCTTTTGCACAAGTGGTCGGTGTACCAATTCTGGGGTTTCCGTAAAATATTCGTGACTGTCGAAAATCAGTTTGGAATGCTTCAATCGGGATACGAAAAAATTGGGTAAAATAGTATCCAAATCATTGGAAAACAGCATGTCTGCCTGGTGGAAAAGCAAAAAGAAGAAAAGTCGAATGTTGTATTCCGCATAGAAGCATGGCCCTTTTTCAAAGATGAGCTTCATTCTATGGCAGTTGTAAGTCCGTTCATCCATAGGTGGGCTTTTTCGTTGCTGACGTCCAACCAACAACACATCGTATCCTGCCTTCTGCAAGGTTAGGCAGTTCTTGTTCACCCTTTGGTCGGTTACCAAATCATTTATAACGGAGACAATGGCTTTTTTCATAACGACATCGTTAACGATAGAATTCGTTATTTATTCTGTTTGATGATGGAATAAAATAGTTTTACGCCAATAGGGACCAATTCATCAGGGAAATCAAACAATTGGTGATGTAGAGACGGCTGTTGGAGACCTGAACCAAGTCCAAATAATGCGCCTTCATAATGTTGAGTTAGCAGCCCGAAATCTTCGCCCCAAGAGAAAGGAACGTCTTTTTCTACATAAGGGAGTTTGCATAGAGCTGCTGCTTTTTGAATTTGTTGAACCGCATTGGGTTGGTTTTTGGAAGCTGCAAAGTATTCTTTCCATTCGATTTGAGCCGTCAGCCCATTTGTTAGGGCGACGGTTTCTTCTACGATAGTAGAGAGCTCATGCTTCGTTATCTGCAAAAGTTCGTCATTTTTGGCACGCAGCGTGAAGCGTAGGACACCGTGCCCGGCTGTGACGCCATACGCTTGTTCGCCAATTCTGAATTCCACCAATGTCAATAGACGAAAATCTTCACGAGACATATCATATTGGTTTAACGCCAATAGTTTGTCTGCAATAATCTTGGCTGCCGGATAAGGTGAAAGGGCTTTAAGCGGTTCCGCTGCATGCGAAGTCCGTCCGTGAATTTCAATGTCGCAACTAATGACAGAGCAGGTAAAACTGTTAGGACGACAGATTACCGTTCCAATTTCTTCGCCTGGAATATTATGCAGGGCGAAAACTTTGTCTGGTCGATATTGTGATAGAATATCCGAGTTAAGAAATTGTGCGGCTCCTTCGCCCGTTTCTTCAGCGGCTTGAAAAAAAAGAAGCACGCACCCATTGGAAATGGGGTGAAGGTGTAATTGTTCGGCTAAACCTAAGAGTATGGTCGCGTGACCATCGTGCCCGCATTTGTGCGATACTCCAGGTGTGAGTGAGGCGTAGGGAACGTCAATGGTTTCGGGTACGCGAACGGCGTCAAAATCCCCACGAAACAGCAAAGTCTGTCCTGGTTTTCCAGAATCATACACGGCGAGAATATGGCAGCTTCCCTCAAAAGTATGGGTGTGGGTCGGCATATAAAGTTGCAGTTGTTGCAAAATGTATTTTTGGGTTTCAAATTCCCGCCCCGACGGTTCTGCTTTTTGATGAAGCGTGTGTCGGATTTCGATCAGATGGTTTAGAGATGCGGACATAACGATTATTTTAACGTCCATTAATAAAAGGTAGGACTATTGAAAAAAGTACGGAGAAAACAAATTGTTCTCTCCGTACTGTGATTTTATAAGGATAATAATTATTCGGCTAATACAAGGATTTTGTCTTGAAGTACTTCTGCCACGCCGCCGTTGATTTCAAAGAACTGCGGTTTTCCGTCGTGACTTTGGATTTTGACGCGGCCTTTCTGTAAGGCAGCCACAAGTGGTGCATGATGCTCCAAGATTTCAAATAATCCATCAATACCTGGAAGTTGTACCAAATTGGCTTCGCCTGTGAAGACTGACTGGTCGGGAGTTCTGATTTCCAACTTCATAGCAGAAATTATTTAGCGGATGCGAGTTCTTTTTCACCTTTTTCGATGGCTTCTTCGATAGTGCCCACCAAGTTGAAAGCTGTTTCAGGAAGGTGGTCAAGTTCGCCATTCAAAATCATATTAAAGCCCTTAATGGTATCTTCTATGCTGACAAATTTTCCAGGGATGCCTGTAAACTGTTCTGCCACGAAGAAAGGTTGAGACATGAAACGTTGCACACGGCGGGCGCGGTGGACGGTTTTTCTATCTTCCTCAGAAAGCTCTTCCATACCGAGGATGGCGATGATATCCTGCAATTCTTTGTAGCGTTGCAGGGTTTCTTTTACGCGTTGAGCGGTACGATAATGTTCTTCGCCAACGATATCGGGAGAAAGGATACGAGATGTTGAGTCCAAAGGATCGACGGCAGGATAGATACCTAATTCGGAAATCTTACGGCTCAACACGGTAGTTGCATCCAAGTGAGAGAATGTTGTTGCCGGTGCGGGGTCGGTCAAGTCATCAGCAGGCACATAGATGGCTTGTACGGATGTGATAGAGCCGCGCTTGGTAGATGTGATACGTTCCTGCATCATACCCATTTCCGTTGCCAATGTTGGTTGATATCCCACAGCGGAAGGCATACGTCCCAACAATGCGGATACTTCGGAACCGGCTTGTGTGAAACGGAAGATGTTATCTACGAAGAAAAGGATATCACGACCGCCTGTTGTTTCATCGCCGTCACGATAACCTTCTGCAACGGTTAAGCCGGAGAGGGCAACACGGGCACGTGCCCCAGGAGGTTCGTTCATCTGACCGAAAACCAAAGTTGCTTGGGATTTTGCCAATTCTTCTCGGTCAACTTTGGAAAGGTCCCAACCGCCTGCTTGCATACTTTTTATGAAATCTTCACCATATCGGATGACACCAGATTCCAACATTTCGCGTAGCAAGTCGTTACCTTCACGTGTGCGTTCTCCGACACCGGTAAATACGGTCATACCGCCGTAATTCTTTGCGATATTGTGAATCATTTCCATGATAAGGACGGTTTTGCCGACACCAGCACCACCGAACAGACCAATTTTACCACCTTTGGCGTACGGTTCAATCAAGTCAATGACTTTAATACCCGTGTAGAAGACTTCTTGAGAAGTCGAAAGGTTGTCAAATGTGGGAGGGTCTCTGTGGATTTCACTGCGTTTGGTGGAATTCGCATCGCCAATACCATCAATACAATTTCCGATGACGTTGAGCAAACGGCCATTGATGTTTTCCGTTGGAACGGTAATCATTCTGCCTGTTGCGATAACTTCCATTCCACGATGCAAACCATCGGTTGAATCCATTGAAATGCAGCGCATGGTGTTTTCACCAATGTCTTGTTCGCATTCCAATATTAATTTTTCACCATTATCTTTTATGACTTCCAATGCGTCATAAATATTAGGTAGTTGGCAGTCTTCATCGAAATGGACGTCAACAACTGCCCCAATAATTTGAGATATAGTACCTTTAACTTGTTCAGACATATTACAATATTTAGATTGTATATCAGTTTTTTTGAGCCGCCAAAGATAGTAAAAATAGAGCTTGAAAATCAATGAAAAATTTTTTTTTGAAAATTGATGCAGGATATAAAAAAAAGTGTATTTTTGCCGCGTCAAACTCAAGCGGAAGTAGCTCAGTTGGTAGAGCACAACCTTGCCAAGGTTGGGGTCGCGAGTCCGAGTCTCGTTTTCCGCTCCACTAAAGCTCCTTAAATCATTTAAGGAGCTTTTTTATACCCGATATTTTCCATTAACTGATTGAATAAGAGTACCCTAAAAGATACGACTCTGGTGGCGGATAATTTATTCGCCAGACGCTAATGAAGAAGAAATAGTAGTTAGTAAAGTAGGGATATTAATTCTTCAACCGTTACTCCGTTAAAGTAGTCGTTGACATCTTTGTCAGCAAGAACTGCTAAAATGGCTTCCTTATTGTGGGCGGTGCCGATTAGATGTTTTGCTAATTCTTCAGGCTCTTGTCGTGAGAAAAAGTCTCCGTAGAATTGGATGTCGGAAATAAATCCCTGTTTGACGTCCATCATGATTTCGACGGTGCCTCCCTTTGTACGAAGTTTTCGATTAATGGCGTATTTTGGGGATTGTCCAAAATTCCATTCCCAAGTGCTGAATTTTTCTCGTTCCATTTGGGCGATAATTTCCTCTTCATCCGTTGTCAACGTGTCTATTTTTGTTAAATGGTTTTGATGAAGAATGAAATCCATCACATAGTCTTTGAATTCGAGTACGGTCATTGGTTGAGGCAGATGCTCGCAAATGTTGGTAACTCGGCTGCGTACAGACTTGACGGCCTTGTCTGCGAATTTGGCAGGATCGACTTTCAGCGCCTGTGCTAAATTGTTTTGAATGGTTGAAAATAGTAATGTCCCGTGTTCCAGCACACGGTTCCCGAAAAAGACCATAGCATTCCCGGAAATTTTTTTGCCGTCAATGACCAAGTCGTTGCGTCCAGAGAATGAAGCAGGGACTTGGAGGGAGTGTAAGGCGTCCACAATCGGTTGCAGATATTTTACGAAATTGATTTCCTTTTCCTTGGGGTGGATGTTCTGGATGAAGGAAAAGTTGAGATTGCCCAAATCATGGAATACAGCGCCTCCACCTGTCAGGCGGCGTGCAATGACGATATTGTTCTGTTCAACGTATTCTTGATTGATTTCCGCTAAGGCATTTTGGTGGCGCCCGATAATGACGGAATTGTCGTTTTGCCAAAGCATAAAAACATCATCTTCGGTATGTTGTAGTAAATACGCTTCAACGGCCAGGTTGTGATGCGGATTTTGGGTGTTGAGCCAAAGGAATCTCATAGAAAATATTTTGTGATATTAAAAAATAGAGAGGCACCAATTGGTGCGTCTCTGGAGATATAAATAATCAGAAATTATTTTTTGAAATAGCGGTTAAACAGGCCTTGGAATCCTTGTCCGTGGCGAGCTTCGTCTTTGGCCATTTCGTGAACAGTGTCGTGGATGGCATCCCAATTCATTTCTTTGGCGCGTTTGGCTATACGCATTTTGTCGGCACAGGCACCGCTTTCGGCCATCATACGTTTTTCGAGGTTGGTTTTGGTGTCCCAAACCACGTCACCGAGAAGCTCGGCGAATTTAGCGCAGTGTTCTGCTTCTTCGAAAGCATAGCGTTTGAAAGCTTCTGCCACTTCGGGATAACCTTCACGATCGGCTTGACGGCTCATGGCAAGATACATCCCTACTTCTGTAGCTTCACCCATGAAATGAGCGTTGAGGTCTTTAATCATTTCTTCATCAGAAGTTTTGGCTACGCCAATGACATGTTCGGTAGCGAAAGTGAGTTCGCTATTGTCTTTAACTTCTTCGAATTTTTCAGCGGGTTGACCGCATTGTGGACATTTAACAGGGGGCTCTTCGCCTTCATAGACGAAACCGCAAACTTTGCATACGTATTTCTTCATAATAGTAGTATTTTATAAATGTTGTTCTTTGTTCGTTAATTCGTTTAATAGTATTTGTCGGAGTGAGGTGGATGAAATGTCGCGGGTCATTTTGCCCTCTTGACAAATGGAAATAGTACCTGTTTGTTCGGAAACAATAACGGCGATGGCATCTGTCATTTCCGTAGAACCTAAGGCCGAGCGGTGTCGCAAACCAACTTCTTGAGGAAGGTCTTTGTTCTTAGACACGGGAAGAATGCAGCGCGCGGCAGCAATTCGGTGGTCTTTGATGATAACAGCTCCGTCATGCAACGGACTGTTCTTGAAAAAGATGTTCTCCAAAAGCTCGGAAGATGGTTTTGCATCCAATATTTCCCCTGTCGTCAGATATTCGTCCAAAGGAGTTTCTCGGGCAAAAATGATGAGTGCGCCGGTTTTTGACTTCGCCATGTTGTGACATGCATCGCGTACGGCATTTACCTCTTCGGAAAATTCGCTGGCATTACTTTGTTTGACGAATTTTTCGCTGAAAAAACGAAGAAATTGTCCGTCTCCAATGAAAAGCAGGAATTTTCGGATTTCTGGCTGGAAAAGGATAATGATGGCTAAAATACCCACATTGATGACTTTCCCTAAAAGTGCCGATAGCAACGTGAAATGGAAGTAGGCCACTACTTTCCATATCACATAGATGATGGCAATAACCCAGAACAACTTGACAGCCGCCGTGCCCTTGGTGAGTTTGTATAACTCAAACAACAGGATGGCGACAATCAGGATGTCGATAACATCGATGATGCGGAAATTGACGAAATTCAAGGACCCTAAGATTCCCATACAGCTATATTATTTTGCCAATGAAGCAGCCAATGCGATGGAATACATTTTTGTTTTGGCAGAGTCACCACGGGAAGAAAGCACGCAAGGAACTTTTGCACCCATCAGGCAAGCGCCGAGTTCGGCATGGTTGAATTTCGTACAGCATTTGTAGAAAACATTGCCGGTTTCGATGTTCGGGAACAACAGACAGTCGGCATCTCCAGCCACTTCGTTACGGAATTTCTTGATCTCAGCACACTCTTTATCTATGGCGAGGTCTAATGAAATCGGTCCTTCTACGTATGCTTTCATGTTGGAACGTTCGGCATCTTTAGCAAGGAGGGCGGCGTCAACATTGGCAGGAATGCCGGTCAACATCTGTTCAGAGCAGCAAATCAAGGCAACCTTCGGCTTTTCGATTTGAAGTGTTTGAGCTGTCTGAATCAAATATTTCATGATGACGGACTTTTGTTTGTAATCTGGAGCCGGGATAACAGCTACGTCACCAACGGTGAGCAATTTGTGATATGCCGGGTTCTCAATAACGGTGATGTGTGTGAGGGTGGCTTTAGGTGGACAAAGGCCAGCGTCTTTGTTCAAGATGGCACGCATGTACTTGTCGGTTGGGAGAAGACCCTTCATCAAAATGTCGCCTTCGCCATTGTTGATAAGAACGCAAGCGGTAGCAGCTGCTTTGGTATCCACTGTTTCGTGGACGATTTTGAACTTTTTGATGTCAATGTTAAGATCTTGGCAAACCTTTTCAATAGCGGCGGTGTCGCCTACTAAAGTAGCATCGATAATGCCTAAATCAACGGCTGCGCTAACAGCTTCGATGGTGTGTGCGTCATTGGCATTGGCGGCTACTAATCTTTTTTTGGGTTTGAGCTTGACAGCTTCTACTAATTGGTCTAATTTTGTGATACTCATATTGTTAAATTTTGTGTTTGTGTTTTTTACGAGACGGCAAAAATACATAAAAAAGCCGAATGTGTGATACATAAAACAACACCGACAGCAACTTGGCGGTCGGTGTGCTTGTGTGATTAGATTTCAGGTTCGAAATCGGCTTTTGTAACCCCGCACATCGGACAAGTCCAATCGTCAGGAATGTCTTCAAACGGAGTTCCCGGTTCAATTCCCCCGTCGGGGTCGCCAATGGTAGGGTTATAAATGTACCCGCAAATTTTACATACATAATTTTTCATAATACTTGATTTTTGATTGTTATAATTGTTGTTTTTAGGATTCTCCTCCTGTGAAACACCATGTGGGGCGTTCTTAGGAGTTTTCCCTCCTTTAACTTCATGATAGTAGGAGTAGGTCAGCGGTTTCTCGCTAGATAGGGAAACGGCATCTACTACTTGTCCGATAAATAAAATGTGGCTGCCAACGTCAACTTGCTGTGCCAATTTGCACTCGAACCAAGCCACGGCATCATCGAGTACAATAGGGACATTGGTGTGCTTTCCCAAAATGTAGTTGGATTTTTCAAATTTGTTGATGTCGCGACCTGAGTGAAAACCGTAGTTGTTTAAAACAGATGGTGAGAAATCCTGTTTTACGATTGAAACGGAAAAGTTCTTGAAAACTTCAATGAACTTTGCCGTGTGGTTGTTTTTGTTGCAGGCAACGGCAATCTGTGTCGGATCGGAAGTGACCTGAATGGCTGTGTTTGCCACAAATGCGTTTTTTTCATCGGCGCAGCCGGAGGCAATGATATATACGCCGTAACTGAGTTGATAAAATGCTTTAGTGTCCATAATGTGTTGTTTTTTTCGTCCGCAAAAATAGAATTTAATACAGGTCTGATTCATCGCATTTGTAAATGACAATATCGTGCAGTTGATGTTTGTAAATGTATAATAGCTAATTTCTATAATATCCATGGATTGTTTAATTTTCATCCTATAGCATAAAGATTGAATTTTTTATGTAAGTTTGCCGCCTCTGTTTGAAAAATAATATTTATCAATAACTAATTTATAATCAATATGATAGTAAAAGATAACTTTGTCAGCAGACATAATGGTCCGAGCGCTGAGGAACAACAGAAAATGTTGACCACCATCGGCGTTAAAACAATGGACGAATTGATTGAAAAAACCGTACCGGCAGCCATCCGCCTGCCGAAGGCATTGGATCTTCCAGAAGGATTGACCGAAGGCGAATACCTGAATGTTATTCACGGTTTGATGGCCAAGAACAAAATATACAAATCCTATATCGGTATGGGTCACTACAACACCTTCACGCCCGCCGTTATTTTGAGAAACATTTTTGAAAACCCCGGTTGGTACACATCCTATACTCCGTACCAAGCTGAAATTTCCCAAGGTCGTATCGAAGCCCTGTTGAACTATCAAACGATGATTAGCAGTTTGACCGCTATGCCGCTGGCTAATGCGTCTATGCTGGATGACGCTACCGCTGCCGGTGAAATGATGCTGATGTTCTTCCGCAGCCGTAGCCGCGAACAACAGAAAAACAATGTTTGCAAATATTTCGTTTCTGAAGATGTTTTCGAACACTGCATCGGTGTTATGCAAACCAATGCGGCTCCACAAGGTATCGAACTTGTCATCGGCAATGCTGATGAAGTTGAACTCGACAACACATTCTTCGGTGCGATGATTCAATATCCGAATCAGCACGGTGAAATCCACGATTTTCGCGCTTTTGTTGAAAAGGCACACGCTCTCAACATCTTCGTGGGTGTAGCTACCGACCTCTTCGCTTTGACATTACTCACTCCTCCGGGAGAATGGGGCGCTGACTGCGTTACCGGTTCCACCCAACGCTTCGGTATTCCTATGGGTTTTGGTAGCCCAGCCGCTGGTTTCTACGCTTGCCGTGAGGAATTCCTCCGCCAAATGCCGGGTCGTATCATCGGTGTTACCGTTGATGCTCAAGGCAACCGTGCCGTCCGTATGGCTCTCCAAACCCGCGAGCAGCACATCAAACGCGAACGCGCAACTTCCAATATCTGTACCGCCAGCGCACTGACCGCTATTATGGCTGGTTTCTATGCTATGTGGCACGGCGCAGAAGGTATCAAAAACAAAGCTGTCAAGATAAACGTCCTCGCCGGCGTCCTCGCTGACGAAGCTTCCAAATACGGTTACAAACCAACTACCGATTTCTTTGACACCGTTTGTATGGAAGTCCCTGCCGGTATCACTACCAAAGACGTACAGAAAGTGGCTCTCGAAAAGAAAGTCAACTTCCAATACTGGTGCGATAGCTGCATGAGCATCGCCTTGGATGAAACCGTCACACACGACGACCTCAACCTCATCCTCGAAATCCTCGCTACAGCTGCCAACAAACCGTTCACTCCGCACGTGTGCGACGGCAAATGCGATGCAAAACTCCGCATCCCCGCTGCTTTGGCACGTACTTCCGCCTTTATGACGGAAAGCATTTTCAGCAAATATCATTCTGAAACTGAGATGATGCGCTATATGAAGATGCTTGAAGTGAAAGACCTTTCCCTCAACCGCGCTATGATTCCGCTGGGTTCCTGTACGATGAAGTTGAACGCTGCCGCTGAAATGCTCCCGCTGAGCTGGGCAGAAACCTGCAACGTCCATCCGTATGCTCCCGCTGACCAGGCTCAAGGTTTCATCGAGATGATTAACGAAGTTTGCGAATGGCTCTGCAAAATTACAGGATTTAAGGCGATTTCTCTGCAACCGAACTCCGGTGCTGCTGGCGAATATGCCGGTATGACAGTGATTCGCAACTATCACGTCAGCCGTGGCGAAGGCCACCGCAACATCTGCCTGATTCCTTCTTCCGCTCACGGTACCAACCCTGCATCTTCTGCCAAAGCCGGCAACAAGATTGTGGTGGTGAAAGCTACTGAACACGGCGAAGTCGATATCGAAGACTTGCGCGCAAAGGCTGAACAATATCGCGACAACCTTTCCTGCTTGATGATTACCTATCCTTCTACACACGGTGTATTCGAAGAAGGTATTCTCGAAATTATCAAAATCATCCACGAAAACGGCGGCCTCGTCTATATGGATGGCGCCAATATGAATGCACAGGTCGGTTTGACCTCTCCGGGCAATATGGGTGCTGATGTTTGTCACCTCAACTTGCACAAGACCTTCGCAATGCCTCACGGCGGTGGCGGTCCTGGTGTCGGCCCGATTGGTGTTTGTGAAAAACTCGTTGATTTCTTGCCGAAACACGCTATGGTCACTGTCGGTGGCAAGCAGGGTAGCCAAGTGGCTTCTGCTCCTTACGGTAGTGCTTATCTGCTTCCTATCACCTACGGTTACCTCAAAATGCTCGGCGGCGCAGGCTTGAAACAAGTTACTGAACACGCTATTTTGAATGCTAACTATATGCGTGCAAGATTGGAAGGCCATTACAAGATTCTCTATACTGGCACTAATGGTATGTGCGCTCACGAAATGATTTTGGACTGCAACGAGTTCGACCGCAGCGCCGGCGTACAAGTTGGTGACATCGCCAAACGTTTGATGGACTATGGCTTCCACGCTCCTACAGTGGCATTCCCTGTCCACGGCACTTTGATGGTTGAACCGACCGAAAGCGAACCATTGAGCGAACTCGACCGCTTCTGTGACGCTATGATTTCCATCCGTCAGGAAATCCGCGATATCGAAGAAGGTCGTGCTGACCGCGAATGCAACGTCATCAAGAACGCTCCGCACACTATGAATGTGGTTTGCGCTGACGAATGGACACGTCCATACACTCGTCAGCAGGCTGCCTTCCCGATGGCACACACCGAGAAGTACTGGCCGACCGTCGGCAAGATTGACGATGCCTTCGGCGACAGAAATCTCGTCTGTGTTGTAAAAGAATAATCGGATACAATATATTATATAATAAGGTCCGGATCACGAGGGTGGTTCGGACCTTATTGGGATTAAGGGTTAATGGTGAATGATTAATGGTAAACGCTATGTTTGGGCGGAGGGGAAAATTCTGGGAATGATTGCGCACGGGTGTGGCGAATTTTGTACATTTGCGGGCATTTTTTTGAAATATGAATATTATAGTTGCTGTATCAAGGTGATTTTGTCAGTGATGGTTTTCAACTATTACCCCATTTATACTTTGAATTATTGATACGTTGATTATTCGGTTTTGTGTCCCATAATTTTCTTTATTCTAAAAACGAGCTGCCTAGTTGGGGGATAGAGCAATACATACAATCGATTGTTTTTTATTATCAAATTTGATAATAAAAATGTATTTTTTGCGCCTCGAAACAAATTGATTTGAAAAATACATGTTGTTACAACGAATAAAGCAATAGTAGAACTTTATACAACAGGGAAAACATCAGATAAAAGATATAAAAAACTACCAAAAGGAGCAATCAAAGGTTTTGTAAAAGCATACAACATATTAGAAAGGGACCATTAAATTGCCACCTCGACCGCTCCCAACTTTGCCCAACGGACTTCGCAAAGTTTGAGAAGGCGAGGTGGAAATATGAACAAGAGAAGTCTGAAAAATTAATAAATGATTCGTTATGAAAGACAAATCCTTTTTTTTAATCTTTTGTGTGTTCCTTTCTTTGGACATGGTGACTGCCCAACGTGATACTGACAAAAGTTGTCCTGTAAGGGCGAACATCGGGGTGGTCACCGGCTCCTATTATCCGTTTTTCGAGAAAGCCATGATTGCAGATTACCAGCCAAATATAATTCCTTATACTGTGGGAATGACCGCCGGTGTTTCGTTAGAGGAACCGCATGGCCTGTTGCTCCTTCAGGCAGGTTTTATTATGGACGGCTTGAACATCCATTATCGTTGGAATGAAATGGAGTACAAATACCAAGTGCTGATGGCAAATTTTCCCGTCAAAATAGCGTACGATTATAGAGTCAATCAGGATTTTTCCGTATTTGCTTCCTGCGGCATCAACTTCACGCGCATTATAAGCTACACAAAAAACATTTCCAATGCCAAACCAGCGTTGTGCGAACTGTCTTTGGATGATTGCTGGCGTGACATTCTCGCCTATTCGGTAGAGGGCTCAATTGGATTTAACTATTGGTTCCATCCGCATTTCACGCTCCAAGTATCGCCTTATTTCAGGTACTATTTCAACTGTCCAATCGAGGCGGATTGGCTCTTAAGGCCCACCATAGGACTGCATATCGGCGTTAACTGGAAATCGTAGTACAATTCATTAAATAAAACACCTATCTTTACCACCCCGACCGCTTCTCTGCTATTGGCGTTTGCCGTTAAGGAAGCACTGTTCCACCTTGTTGCTGCCGAAGCCGTAACTCATATAATAGATAGTATCCATTGGTTTGGTGATGAAGAAGTTGGCACGCTTGCCCCTGGCTATGGTACCCAACTCTTCTTGCACGCCCATAGCGTATGCTGTGTTAATGGTAGTTGCGTTGATGGCCTCTTCGGTCAGCATCTTGTACATCACAGAACCCATAGCCACTACCAGCTGCATATTGCCAGACGGGCAGGAACCGGGGTTGTAATCGGAGGCCAAAGCCACCGGAAGGCCTGCTTCCATCATCTTGCGGGCGGGAGCGCAAACCATACCCAAGAAGAAGGCTGCACCAGGCAGAATCGTTGGCATTGTCTCACTGCCAAGCAAAGCTGCAATTTCCTCATCGCCCGTGTATTCCAAATGGTCAACGGAAAGGGCGTTGTACTTCACACCCACCTGGATGCCACCGGAATAGTCGAGCTCGTTGGCGTGAATTTTCGGACGGAGACCGTATTTGATACCTTGCATCAGCATGCGTTCGGTTTGTTCACAGGTGAAGAATCCCTTATCGCAGAATACATCCACAAAATCAGCTAAGTCTTCAGCGGCCACCATTGGAATCATCTCGTTGATGATGAGGTCCACATATTCGTCGGGATTCTGCTTGTATTCCATTGGAACGGCGTGCGCACCTAAGAAGTTGGCTTTGATGGTCATCGGGGATTTCTCCTTGAGACGGCGGATGACGCGCAGCATCTTCAGTTCATCTTCGGTACTCAAACCGTAGCCACTTTTGATTTCGCAGGCGCCGGTGCCAAAAGAGGCCATCTCTTCGAGACGTTGCCAGGCCTGGTCAAACAGCTCGTCTTCAGAAGTCTCGTGAAGTCTTTTTACGGAATTCAAGATGCCGCCGCCGCGCTTGGCAATCTCTTCGTAGCTTAAGCCCTTGATTTTGTCAATATATTCCACTTCGCGACTGCCCGCATACACGATGTGCGTGTGTGAATCGCAGAAGGATGGAAACACCATTTTGCCCGTGGCGTCAATCTCCTCGATATGCTCTTTGACCTTTCCGAGCACCTCTGGCGTAAGATCTTCCATACGGCCGAAGTCTTTGATTTTTTCTCCTTCTACCAAAAGGAAGGCGTTTTCAATGATGGGAAGTGTCTGCATGTCTTTGCCGGCACGCCATTTTACAGACTTTGTTTCAGTCTGCACTAATTGCTTGATGTTTTTAACTAATATTGCCATAAGAGTAATGTGATAATGCGATAATGTGTTAATGTGATAATAAAGCTTCTTAACCTATCATTTACCTTTAATCATTATTCATTGTACATTGTTTACTTCTCTCCATAGTCATATCCAAACTTCTTCATAAGCAGGTCGCTGTTGCGCCAGTCTTTGAGTACTTTGACGGAGAGGTCCAAGAAGATGTGCTTTTGGAGGAAGTCTTCGATGGAGGTGCGTGCGTCGGTGCCTAATTTCTTGATGGCAGAACCTTTGCTTCCGATGATGATGGCCTTTTGCGTGTCACGTTCCACATAGAGTGTCGCGCCGATGCGGATGAGGTTCTCATCCTCTTTGTAGCTGTCCACCACTACCTCTACGCTGTAGGGGATTTCCTTTTTGTATTGTAAAAGAATTTGTTCTCTGATGAGTTCGGAGACGAAGAAGCGCATTGGACGGTCAGTGAGTGCATCTTTTGGAAAATATGGTGGACAAAGCGGAAGTAGTTCGACAATGCGATTTCGAAGAATGTCAATATTAGTCCCTTTTAGAGCAGAGATGGCGAAAACGTCTGCTTCAGGGAAGACTTCTTTCCAAAAACATTGTGCGGAATTTACCTCTTCGGAAGTGTATTTGTCAATTTTATTGATGATTAAGACAATGGGACGGCCGAGGGCTTTGATTTTCTCAACTAATTCTGCGTTATATTTTGTCTCACCACATTCTATCAGGTAGAGAATGATGTCGGCATCTTGCAGGGAATCCACAACGAATCGCATCATCATTTCTTGCATTTTGTAGGCAGGGTCTAATACGCCGGGAAGGTCGGAATAGACGATTTGATAGTCGTCTCCGTTTACAATCCCTTTGATGCGGTGGCGCGTGGTTTGCGCCTTCGAAGTCATGATTGAGATTTTTTCGCCAACCAATTGGTTCATCAAGGTGCTTTTCCCGACATTGGGATTGCCGATGAGGTTGACGAATCCAGCGCGATGGTTTTGTATATCTTCTATGGTGTTTGGAATCATAATCTAATTTTGTTGGTAATAGTGTAATTGGGGATATTCATCTTCTTTGTTGAAAAGAAGATAGCTGAAATGTGTCAGCCAGTCACCCGTATTGAATAAGAATGATTGTCCAGACAGCGGATATTCTATAGGAATGTGCCGATGCCCGTAGATGAAGTAATCGATGGACTCTTTTTCTAACACTTGGCGGGCGAACAGCGTCTGATGTTCTTCTTCTCCTTTAAAGTCTGAACCATTATCGGAATGCGCGGCGCGGCTCTTTTTGGAAATCCACCGAGCAATGGCAAAAGACAAACGGGTGTGCAGTAAGCTGTAAAATATTTTGCTGGATTTGAAAGAGAAGAGGTGCTTGAGAAAAAGATACTTGTATTGTTTCCCTCCAATTCCGTCTCCATGTCCAATTAAACAGCGTTTCCCATTGAGGCATATCGCCTGCTGGTCGTAATAAATCTGGCATCCGAACTCTTTGGAAAAATAGTCCTTTACCCATTGGTCGTGATTTCCTGTGAAAAAATAGATTTTAATGCCTGCTTGGTTTAATTCGTACAAGGTGTTAAAAAGTCGGAAAAAGCCTTTGGGTACGACATCGTTATATTCAAACCAATAATCAAAAATGTCACCTAATAAGAGCAAATGATCGATTTTTTCCTTGTAGTCATTCAGCAATTGTATGAGCATTTCCTCTCTTTGCGAACTTGTCCATTCGGATGTCGTGCCCAAGTGGGCATCTGACAGAAACAGGACATTACCTTCTATATGTATAGGGTTTGCAAAGAAAGAGCGCTTCATCGTTAAAATCTGTTAATCCAGTCGGCTACTTCGCTGGCAGGAATGTTATTCATACATTTGAAATGCTTGTGAGGACATTTGTCAAGACCGAGTTTGGAACAAGGTCGGCAGATGAGCGGGCAAACTTCAAAATTTCGGAAATTGGTGCGGCGGCCAGGCATGTAGGGATACATGCCGAATTCAGGAATGGTATTGCCCCAAAGTACGGCTGTTGGTTTGTTAAAGGCGGCGGCAACGTGCATGAGCCCGGTGTCTCCTGTAATCACGCTGTCAGCTTGCTTTAGAATAGAACAGGACTGATAAAGGGAAAACTTGCCGCATCCATTATAGGCACGCTCGCCGAGCTGGTCCACAACTTCTTCTCCTACGTCATGTACGTCTTTACCACCCAACAACATGATGGGTTTGTGTAAAATGCTGCCGATTTCAACGATTTTGCGAACCGGAATGCGTTTGGTGGCATGTTGTCCGGCCAAAACCACGGCCACAAAGCCATCTTCAAATACCATCGGTAGGTCATCTTCATCAAATTCTTCTTCTTTGGGAATGAAAAAGTCAAGTCCCTGATGGTCGTTGTGTACGTCTAAATCGATAACAGACTCAAAATATCTATCCACAATGTGTACATCAGGTAGGAAGTTGAGCTTCAAATAGACGCTCATCCATTTTTTGAAGTTGACTTTTGGGAAGGTGGAGTAGGGGACTTTTAACGCCCTTCTAATCTGCTTTGAACGATGATTCCGTTGTAAATCAATGATGTAGTCAAATTTGACATCGCTCAACTCTTGAATGACAGACGAGGTGTTTTGTTTGTCATAAAGATGGAGTTTGTCAATGTAAGGATTAGGAGCAAGAACCTGCTCGTTTTCTTTTTTTGTCAAGAAGTGCAATTCTATACCGGGAACTTGATTTTTCACGGCTCGAATCACAGGGGTCGTCAATACGATATCTCCGATGGAACTTAATCGGATTATCAAAATTCTAATCGCCGACGGGGGTTGTATTTCATCCATAGTAATAAATGTTTATTGTCTTCTATTTATGGGTTTGTTATAATGATTGTCAACAGGTGTTCCGTAGATGCGAAGCAAATAGTACATCATTTTTTCTTCCGAAACATCGCGCACAATGGCCTTCTTGTGCAGATAGTCCAAAAAATGCGTTTTTTCTTCTGTAGTATAATACTCACGATATTGTTCGCTGCCGTGCATCAAATCATTGGCAATATAGTTGTTGGGATATAAAGTATAGGCCTGATAGATTTGGTGGTCAATAATTTGGCACACGTGGAACAATTTGTCGTTGTTGTTAATGTCTGTAGGAATCACGTCGAGTTCTTTGTCGATGGGCGTTCCAATCGTTAAGGAGATACGTCCTTTGGCATCAAAAATGCCATGCTTGATGCTGTCGAAATCCTCGCCCGGATATTTTTGGTAATGTCCGTTCTCGCTTAAGGCCAACTCTCTGGCTTTTAAGGCATCGCAGGGCTCGTATTCATAGCTTACGGTCGTCGGCGTGATGTGAAGTTGTCGGATGGTTTCAATCAGCGTTTTGTCGTGACCCATGGAAACCATTTTTATCAATCCTTGTTTGGTGAAATCGTATCCGTCTTTGGTGCGACCGTCGCGTTGGGCAATCCATACGGACTCTTTTTCGTTCCATAGACTTTGCTGGATGTAGGCGGAAAGATGCTGGAAGTTTGCCAGTTTTTCGCGTAAAGAACCCGAACGTTTGACTAAGAACATTTTGTTGAGACGTGCCACTTCGCCTAAAACGGGTGTCGAAATCAGATTGTCTCCAATGGCGATTTTGGAAGTGATTCTTTTCTCCAAGAAGAAATAATATTGTAGGAGGGCAGAATCAAAGGTGATGTCACGATGATTGGCAATATAAAGATATGCTTTTCCTGGTTCCACGTTCTCAATGCCTCGGAAAGTTACTCCTTTGGAGAATTGATTGACGAAGACTTCAATAAACCGTCGGATGAAATTGGCCTGCACGTCATAGATGCAGTGGTAGTTGTCAAAATCGTGACGGAAGTCATCAATTGTGTAGTTGGGAAGACATTTTAGAATGGCATCCTGGAAGCGTTTATCATCCATCAGAAGACGATACGCCGCTGGGGCTTCGTCCTCGTTGTAGGGTCGGATGTCGTCAAAATTTTCCATAAAACTCACTGCCAAATTAAGGGCGGCAAAGATAGAAAAAATGCGGCAATGTGCAAATATGTTAATGCGGCAATGTGATAATGCGGTAATGTGAAAATAAGATGACGTAACCTTGAAACTTAAACGTTATACATTATTTTGTATTTTTGCGGCTCTTTTTTAAACCCAAATACAATGGCAGCAATTACAAATACCAATTTTAATTTCCCCAATCAAAAAAGTGTTTATCACGGAAAAGTTCGTGACGTATATAATGTAAATGATGAAGTTTTAGTGATGGTCGCATCCGATAGAATTTCCGCTTTCGATGTCATCCTCCCTAAAGGCATTCCCTGCAAAGGCCAAATCCTGAATCAGATTGCCGCTAAATTTTTGGATGCTACGAAGGATATTTGTCCTAACTGGAAAATGGCCACTCCTGACCCGATGGTGACAGCCGGCGTCCTTTGCCAAGGTTTTCCAGTGGAAATGATTGTCCGCGGCTATCTTTGCGGTAGCGCGTGGCGTTCCTACCAAAAAGGGAACCGCAATCTTTGCGGCAATATCCTGCCCGATGGAATGCGCGAGAACCAAAAATTCCCCACTCCTATTATCACTCCGACCACGAAAGCAGAACAGGGCGAACACGATGCCGATATTTCCAAAGAGGAAATCTTAGCCCAAGGTTTGGTGTCTCCAGAAGATTATGCAGTTATTGAAGATTATACGCTCAAATTGTTCCAACGCGGCACGGAAATAGCAGAAAAACAAGGACTTATTTTGGTTGATACCAAATACGAATTCGGCAAGCGCGATGGTAAAATATATTTGATTGATGAAATCCATACGCCTGACTCCTCCCGCTATTTCTATGCCAAAGGATATGAAGAGAATTTTAAACAGGGATTGCCCCAAAAACAACTTTCCAAGGAATTTGTCCGCGAATGGCTGATGGCCAACGGATTTCAAGGACAGGAAGGTCAAAAGGTCCCTGAAATGACGGAAGAAGTGGTAAATGGAATTACAAATCGCTACATTGAATTGTATGAAAATATCATAGGCGAAAAATTCGTTCCTGCTGATACCGATAATGCGGATGAACGCATTTTCAATAATGTTATGAATTGGCTGAATAACAGATAGTCGTTAAGGACTTTTCGCTTCAGATGGGGAATGTACGTCTGAAATATTCCGAAAAATTCATTAACAATTATATGTTAAATTTAACCCTGTTTGTTGATTTTCAGTAGAATGACTGTTTTTGATTTAACAAATTTGTGTTAAATAATGCTGGTTTTCTTATGCGTGGATTCTTTATTTTTGCGCTCGTTCTAAACTAAAAAAAAACAAAACTATGGATAATGCAGAAATTAAAAGCAGCGTAAACGCTGAAAAATTAAAAGTGCTCAACTCCACTTTGGAGAAATTGGAAAAGACTTTTGGTAAGGGTTCTATAATGAGAATGGGCGATACCAACGTAGAGGAAATGGATGTGATCTCTACCGGTTCTATCGGCTTGGACGCTGCCCTCGGCGTAGGTGGTTTCCCAAAAGGACGAATTATTGAAATTTACGGACCAGAGTCTTCCGGTAAAACGACATTGGCTATTCATGCTATTGCAGAAGCTCAGAAACAGGGCGGTATCGCTGCCTTTATCGATGCTGAACACGCCTTCGACCGCTTCTATGCGGAAAAATTGGGCGTCAATACGTCGGATTTGCTGATTTCCCAACCGGATAACGGAGAGCAGGCCCTCGAAATCGCGGATAACCTTATTCGCTCGGGCGCTATCGACATCATTGTCATAGACTCAGTGGCCGCACTGACTCCGAAAAGCGAAATCGAAGGTGATATGGGCGACTCTAAAGTCGGCTTGCAAGCACGACTGATGTCTCAAGCGCTACGTAAATTGACTGCCACAATCAATAAAACGGGCTGCTGCTGTATCTTTATCAACCAATTGCGCGAGAAAATCGGCGTCCTTTTCGGTAATCCAGAAACAACTACCGGCGGTAATGCGTTGAAATTCTATGCTTCGGTGCGTTTGGATATCCGTCGCCAAGCCCAAATTAAGGATGGCGATATGTCTGTAGGTAATCACGTTAAAGTGAAAGTGGTGAAAAACAAAGTGGCTCCTCCATTCCGTCAGGCAGAGTTTGACATCATGTATGGCGGTGGCATCTCCAAAACCGGTGAAATCGTTGATCTCGGTGTGGAATATGATATAGTGAAGAAATCGGGCTCTTGGTTCTCGTATGGAGACAGCAAACTGGCTCAAGGACGTGAAGCTGTTAAGAACTTGTTGGCGGACAACCCGGAATTGGCAGACGAAATTGAAGCTAAAATTCGTGAGGCAATTAAAAACAATATGCACTAAAATTATATGCGATACAGAATCTTTCTAATCTTGTTATGTGGCGCTCTGGCATTGGGCAGCTGTACTTCCAATAAGAAGTATGCGGATTTGCCGAAAGAGTTGGCTGAGCTATGCAAAAATATTGACAGACATCCGAAGAAGTCTGAATTGTATTATCAGCGTGCCGATTATTATTATTATCATAAGGATATTGATAAAGGTATTGCCGATATGCAGGTCGCCATCAAATTGCAGCCGGATAGCAGTAAGTATTATGTGAAATTGTCCGACCTTTATTTTGCACAGAGAGAAACAGACTTAGCAGAAGAGATGTTGCAAACGGCCATTAAAAAGCAGCCGAGTAATAATGAGGCCAGATTGAAATTGGCTGAATTGTATTTCCATTTGCGTATGATGGACCAGTGTAACAGCACTATAGAAGAAGCTGTGAAGTTGCAGAAGTATAACCCCAAGGCATATTTGATAAAGGCCTTTATGCTGAAGGAAAACCAGGATACAACGGGTTATCTCCGTATGCTGCAATTGGTGATTGACCAAGATCCGAAAGAGGTGAAGGCCTATCTTGAATTGGGGTACTTCTATCAGCAAAGAATGGACCCATTGGCAGTAAGTTATTATCAGAATGCGCTGAATGTGGATCCTAAAAATGTGGAAATCCACTACAATTTAGGCAAAATGTATCAGGATTTGGGCCAATTGGAGAATGCGGAACAAGAATACAAAACAACAATAGAGATTGACCCGAAAAATGTTCCAGCACTGAATAATCTTGGATATTTATATCTGGACGAACCTTTTAAAAAATACAGCGAAGCTGTAAAGCTCTTTTCCCGCGTGTTAGGTGTCAACCCCAATTTCGTATATGCTGTCTGCAATCGCGGCGTGGCTTACGAATATTTAGGACAATACGACAAGGCAAGAAAGGATTACCAGGCAGCGCTGAAGTTACAGACGAATTTTGAACCTGCCATTTTAGGACTTAACAGATTGGATAAATTGCAAAGCAGATAGAGTATGAATGAGAATCTTGACCCTACGGCCAATAGAATGTCTTCTGCCGACAAGGAGTTTGAGCGGGCGATACGTCCTGCTGCTTTTCAGGATTTTCAAGGGCAGCAGCAAGTGCTCGAAAACCTTATGGTGTTTGTCCATGCGGCTAAGGCGCGCGGAGAGGCCTTAGACCACGTCCTGTTGCACGGACCTCCCGGTTTGGGAAAAACCACTTTGTCGCACATCATTGGTAATGAAATGGGTGTCAATGTGCGTTGTACGTCCGGCCCGGTTATCGACAAACCAGGTGATTTGGCAGGGCTCCTGACGAATCTGGAACCTCACGATGTCCTGTTTATTGATGAAATTCATCGTCTGTCTCCCGTTGTGGAAGAGTACCTCTATTCCGCCATGGAGGATTATAAAATCGACATTATGATAGACAGCGGCCCCAGTGCTCGTAGTGTGCAGATATCGCTCAACCCTTTTACGTTGGTGGGCGCGACTACACGCTCGGGCTTGTTGACAGCCCCCCTGCGTTCCCGTTTTGGTATCAATTTACGTTTGCAATATTATGATGCGGAAACACTTTCCAAAATCATTACGCGCTCGGCATCTATTTTGGAAATACCTATACATGCCGATGCCGCATACGAAATTGCCTCCCGAAGTCGTGGCACACCTCGTATTGCCAATCTCCTTTTGAGACGTGTTCGTGACTTTGCCCAAATCAAAGGTGATGGAACCATTACGTTGCCCATAACTCAGGTCGCCTTAAAAGCACTTAATGTTGACCAACATGGCTTGGATGAAATGGATAACCGTATTTTGAGTGCCATTATTGACAAGTTCAAAGGCGGTCCTGTGGGACTTACAACCATAGCTACTGCGGTAAGTGAGGACCCCGGAACGATTGAAGAGGTGTATGAACCGTTCCTTATTCAGGAGGGCTATATGATGCGCACCCCACGTGGACGTGAGGCAACTGACTTGGCTTATGTGCATTTGGGTAAAAATAGATTTTCCAATGGACAATCTGAACTTTTTTAATACAACAATATTATGATGAAAAAACTTTTATTGGGTGCGATACTTTGTGTCGGATTGTTTTGCCCGGTGATAGCTCAATATGGTGAGCCCCATCATCCACATCCACATCCAGTTCCGGTGTTTATTAAAGATGATGGCGTGGGCGCGCCTGTAAATTTCGGTCTGTCGTTTGCTCCTACATTTGATTGGATGTATAGTAAAACGGATGGATACGAAAGAGATGGTATGGTCGTAGGAATGCGCTACGGAATACCTTTGAATATCAATTTGACCAAAACGAAAAATTACTATGTGTCAACGGGTGTTTTTATGGAGCATCTTGGAGGAATTTTGTCTTTCCGCGATAAAGTGATTCTTCCTGATATCGGCGCTTCTGAAAATTCGGCGATTTCAAGAACCTATAGGGCTATGTACATTATGGTTCCTGTGGGTATTACTTTGAAAACAAATTCATTGAATAACTTTTTCGTTTGCGGGAATGCCGGATTTTACAATAGCTTGTTGCTCAATGCCAATAATGTGGATGCCTGTGTGCTGAGTGGGGAAGTCTGGTCACGGCAAAAACAAAAATATGATGAAGCAGCTGTGTTAAAAGAATCCTTTTACGCGGGATTGGGTTTTGAATATTCCGTCACTCCGAAAATGCGGGCCGGCATCATGGCTAATTATGTGCATACATTGACGAATTTCTTTAAAGGGAAGGGCCAAGCTTACAATGACGTGCTCAAAGTTGACCCCAAGGCGAAATTTGGTTACGTTGAAATAGAAGCCCATATTAATTTCTTTTAAATATGAAGTTTATTTGCATAGGTCGTAACTATGCGGCACATATTGCCGAATTACATCATGCGGTTCCTGAGCACCCTGTTTTTTTTATGAAACAGGAAAATGCTCTTACTCGCTGCAATCGTCCGTTTTTCCTTCCTGATTTTTCCAAACAGGTGGATTATGAGACGGAAATTATAGTTAAAATCAACCGCTTGGGGAAATGTATCCAGGAAAAGTTTGCTCATCTCTATTATGAAGAAATTGGGTTAGGGGTGGATTTTACCGCTCGAGACATCCAACGCCACTGTATTGAAGTCGGCGATCCATGGGAAATCGCCAAAGCTTTTGACGGCTCTGCTGTGGTAGGTAAGTTTGTCTCCAAAAGCTGTTTTGAAGATGTCCAAAACCTTAACTTTCATTTGTTGCTCAATGGCGAAAAAGTGCAGCAGGGTAATAGCCGTGATATGCTTTTCTCAATTGACCGTATCATTTCGTATGTTTCCCAATTTATGACGTTGAAAACAGGAGATATTATCTTTACTGGTACGCCGGTGGGTGTAGGCCCCGTGAAAATCAATGACCGATTACAGGGCTTTTTGGAAGATGAGAAAATGTTTGATTTCTTAGTGAAATAAATGTAATGGCGGTATGTATTTGAAAACACGTCTTGTAGTTATGAATTTCCTCCAGTTTGCTATCTGGGGGGCATATCTAACTTGTATGGGACGCTATTTGGGACCTAATGGTATGGGCTCTCATATAGGATTGTTCTATTCAATACAAGGAATTGTTTCTATTTTTATGCCTGCTTTGTTGGGTATTTTGGCCGACCGCTGGATTTCCGCGCAGAAGATGTTGGGCATTAGCCATTTAATAGCCGGAGCGGCTATGGTGGCTGCTGGTGCATACGGGCTCTCCGCAGGTGGTGCTGTTCAGTTTGGCCCGCTTTTTACGCTCTATACGGTTTCGGTGGCTTTCTATATGCCGACATTGGCACTCTCCAATTCCGTGGCCTATAGCGCTCTGACGCAAGCAGGATTGGACACCGTGAAAGAGTTTCCCCCCATTCGCGTATTTGGTACGATAGGATTTATTTGCTCCATGTGGGCAGTAGATAAGTTGGGATTTCAAGAATCCGCTATGCAGTTTGTGATGAGTGGCTGCATTGGTTTGGCATTGGCGGGTTATGCGTTTACTTTGCCTAAATGTCCGGTTGCGCCAAAAGGTAAAGCAAAATCCATAGTGGAAGCGCTTGGACTTAAGGCCTTCTCTCTTTTTAAGGAAAAGAGAATGGCTGTTTTTTTCATATTCTCCATGCTTTTGGGTGTTTCTTTGCAGATTACAAACGGCTTTGCCAATCCCTTTATTTTTAGTTTTGGTGCGCAACCGGAGTTCGCGGATACGTTCGGCGTAAGGCATACTAATATGTTAGTGTCGCTGTCTCAAATCTCAGAAACCCTTTGTATTTTGCTGATACCGTTTTGTTTGAAGAAATTCGGCATTAAGAAGGTGATGCTGATTGCCATGTTCGCGTGGGTGCTTCGTTTTGGATTGTTTGGCATTGGCAATCCTGGTGGCGGAGCTTGGTTGATAGTGCTTTCTATGATTGTTTATGGCGTGGCCTTCGACTTCTTCAATATCAGCGGCTCACTGTTTGTGGATAAGGAAACAGATGCTTCCATGCGCTCTTCTGCCCAAGGACTCTTTATGCTGATGACGAATGGATTTGGTGCGACCATCGGCACGCTTTCTGCTCAAAAGGTAGTTGATACTTTTTGCTCTTGGAAGTCTTTTGCTATTGGTGAGGAAACGCATGCGTTTTTGGTCGGCGACTGGACTACCGTGTGGGGCATCTTCGCCACGTATTCTTTCGTGGTGGCAGTTGCCTTTATCTTTGCCTTTAAATACAAAAAAGAGGAGGAAACGGGAAAATTGTAGAATTAAACGAATGGTGCCTTTAAGGTACTAATTCTCGTTTCTTGACTTCTTCATTCTCTCCGTTGGCTCTTCCACCGCATAGTACCCGCCGGTCTTTTTGGAACCGGTGTGCGTGATGAGGCCGCGCTGCTTGAGAACGGCAAGACTGCGCTCGACAGTGGCTGATGAGTAGCCTGTCTTTGCTGCGATGTCCGCAGATTTGATGCCTGGATGCTTGTGTATGCAGGTCTGGATTTTCTTCAATTTTTCTTTTGGAGGAACAACGGACTTGCGCCTGCCCCCTTTCCTGATATTCAATTCAACCGAAGCTTTGTTCTCATCCTCATTGAGGCGAAGAAGATGCAGCGAGATTTCTTTCGTGATTTCTTCTTTGTTTTTGGAATCTATCGCGAACAGCTGGCCTTCTTCTTCAAACGGCATTTCTTTCATAACCACGATGCCGTTTTTGCAAGAGAGGATGTGCCGGAAAGGCAGTAGCAGCTTTGGGGTAATACGAACAAATTCCTTTCCCAAAAGCTGTTCTAGATGCTTCATAGAACCGAGACGGGTGTATGTTTCGTTTTGCGTGGTGTGGATGAAGGTGTAGTTGCCTTCTTGAGAACAGGAGTAGATGTCGTCAACAGCAATCAGGCGGACCCCTCCGTTTTTGTCGGTGATATCGATCTTCTGCATTTCGTGGCAAACGACTTGCACCTCTTTGTCCAAAAGTTCTTGCACATAGAGTCTTTCTCTCAGAAGAAACGGGAAGAGGTTAAAGGCAAAATTGCGAGCAAAAATGAATCCAAAGCATAAACTCAGGTATTTGAACTTTCTGACAATCTGAAACAACTCGGCGTTGCATTTTGCGATGTTAGAGTAGGCAATGGCCATATCCCCCCAAGCGGCGGCCAAAGTGATTAAAAGCAAAGTGGTCCAATAAAGGGTATGTGAATGTTTGTGGTAGAGCTTTGGATACAATAGGAAGTAGTTGGCATATAGGGTGGCCAGTAGAAGCAGGCCGGCAAGGATTTCTTTGCCGGCACTGCCCGCATAGGGGCGCAGCAGGGCATTTCTGGTGAAAAACCAAAGCAATGCGGAACAGAACAGGAAGTTCAGAAAAACAATGAATACTTTGTGGGTGTTTTGCATAGTGAAACGAATTGAAAACGGTGCAAAAATACCCAAATTTCCAATGTGAAGAAAAGACGATTTTCACTATATTTTCAAAATATTCCATCAAAAAACCGTATTCCATCACACCGTAATAAATTGAATGCCAAACAATAAAATAAAATTTGCACGA
The DNA here is from genome assembly GCA_045639985.1 of Bacteroidales bacterium. Lineage (GTDB taxonomy): Bacteria > Bacteroidota > Bacteroidia > Bacteroidales > WCHB1-69 > F23-D06. The sequence continues at coordinate 5,249 of JAZUEE010000273.1, read as the reverse complement.
CTCGTCATATTTTTGCCGTGATGCGACATATTTATAGTGTGATGTGATAAAACAAATGGTGTAAATCGTATCTTTGCCAACGCAAATTAAACAAAGTCCCCAATATTATGAAGAAAACATTGCCCATCACATTTTTAACATTGTTGACCTTATTTTCTGCTTGTGAAAAAGAAAAAGTTGATACAACTATAAAGGAGCCTGCGCGCAATCGCGTGGTGGTCATACCCTCTGAAAGCAAAACAGGAAATACGACTCTTTTGGTGACAATGATTGGTCATAATGCCAAAGACTGCACTGGTTGTGTCGTAGTGGATGGTCATCTTACCCATGTGAATTGTCAGGGGGCAGGAAATTATTGTTCTGTTTCGGCTGCCGTCAATCTTCAACAGACGGGTATGACGTTTACCGCCACCACCACAGATACATTCGACCTGACTTCTGAGGACTTCTTCCTGATGCCGGACCGCTCGCTGAACTACACGGACGAGAAAGGCAACATCATCTTCCTGAACATTCCCGCGCAGCTGGTCTATCGTGACAGCACCACGCGGCAGTTCACCTTCACGGGGCTGTCGTTCAGTGAAAAAGCTGCATATAACAACAATTAGTGAAAAAATACAATTCAACACTCCCGCCCGCTCCCGACCTTGCCTAACGGGCTTCGCAAGGTTGAAGAAGGGTGGGGATGGAAATAGGAACAAGAGAAGCCCGGAAAGAAATTTTATGAAGAAAATAATACTTATTATTGCAATTGCCATTATGTTTGTACCTATTATTCAGGCTCAAATATCATCCTGGTTGCTGAACGGGAACACCAATGCTGTAAGTAGCAGTTTTATTGGAACAACCAATGGCGTGCCTTTATTATTCAAAACCAATAACGAGACTCGAATGGGGCTGCTTTCAGACAAAGCTTATTTAGGGATAGGCATTGGGATACCGGTTTGCAATTTGCAACTCCATTCAACACTTGGAAATGGTCTAAGGCCATCACCCAATATTTTCAAAATGACAAACACTTCAACCGGTTCCCGTCTGACAGATGGCTTTCAAATATCTCAGGACCAAAATGTGGTTTCAATTATGCAAATGGAAAAGGCGAACTTATCCGTGCTCAACAATGGGAACGGTTTTGTAGTGGACACCAATGGTTATGTTGGTTTCAATACGCAATATCCGAAGCAGAAGATTCACGTGGTGGATAACAATATATTAATTACGCGAACCTCAACAAGAGCACCAGGATCCGCTAACGGGTCAATGCTATTTGGTGACGAGTCAAGTGGTGACTGTCCGTATGGTGTGTGGGGAATTGAATATCAGAATGATGACGACATAGGTCATGGTCTGAATTTTTGGAAGACTTGGAATTGTACCACCAATGGTTTCAATTACGGGCTGTTTTTGGATGATAACGGGAATGTCGGCATAGGTACAGGCCACCCGCAAGCCAAATTAACGGTTGATGGGAACATTTGCGCCAAGGAGGTCCGTGTAGCCCTCAGCGGCAGCCCGTGTTGGCCGGATTACGTGTTTGAAGAAGGGTATAAACTGATGAACTTGAGCGATTTGGATGCATTTTTGAAGACAAACAAGCATCTTCCCGATGTTCCTTCTGCAGAGGAAGTGGAACAAGGTGGTGTGGATTTGGGTGTGATGAATGCCGTGCTATTACAGAAAATCGAAGAAATGACATTGTATATCATTGATTTGCAAAAACAAATTGACGAACTCAAAACAAAAGGAGGTGAGTGATGAAAAAAATAATAGTTTTTTTTATTGTCTTAATGTCTTTTGCGGCTTGCAAGCGGACGGTTCATTGCGATTACGAGTATGGCAGTGTTCTTAATACAGAAACAAACCAATGTGAGTGCATACATTCGTTTGATATAGATCATCAACCGCCGTTGGAAGCCGATGGCTATAATACTTGTGAGCAAGTTATGAATCATTTTAATTACAACGTCCTACCTCCAGAGGTTTATCCGTTCCTTTCTGAGAATGGCGATACCATAAGTTTTTGTGGCTTCTTATCAGACATTCCTTCCTATCCATTTTCTAATGAAAATGAAGCAAGTGATGTTTACGTGTTTGATATGGGAGATGATTCCTCAGCAATACGAGAATATCATATAGGCCCCTTATTCATTAAGATTAGTGCCGTACAACTTTCTCAAATAAACCGTTTTAACAAAGTATTTGCTAAAGGGAAGCTTTTTTTCGGCAGTCTTCCTGCAGAAGGAAATTTTCCTGGATTTGCTATAGATTATACCACAGAGATTCCTCACTGTAGCAGTCCGGATTTATATTTTGATATTGTTGAAATCAGAAATTAAATGTACTATGAAAAAGTTATACCGATACTCCTTATTGTTGTTATTAATGTTATCCTACAATTTGTTGAATGCACAACAAGTAACATATATTGAAGCAATTTCTATAGCAAAAAATCTTTATAAATATGATAAAGCCGTCAACTCTGAAATTTCTATAAGAAATGTGAGTGTTTTAGATATAGAAGGAGACACCTTGATTTACGAGGTCGATTTTGATGAAGGTGGATTTGTGCTGGTTTCTGGTCATAAATCTTGTGATCCTGTATTAGCTTTTAGTTTTCCAGACGAAAACAATTCATATTATGAAATATTAAACCATTACAACGAATTACCAGATGCTTTACGGTACTTTGTTGATTTGTACAAATCACAAAATCTTTATAATTTTAACAATGCAGTGGACCAACGTTATCACATTCTTTGGGACTCTTTGCATAGTTCAAATTATTCAAGAAGCACATCAATAAAAAAGAAAGGGCCACTGCTTACAACAAAATGGGGTCAGACCGAATCGAATGATGGATATGGTCATGCCTATAACTTTGGCATAATAGGACTTGATACAACATGTTCGAATTGCCCCGCTGGTTGCGTTCCTGTAGCAATGGCACAAATAATAAATTATTGGAAACATCCTATCAATAATCCCAATTGGTGTGAACAATATGATTGGAATGATATGCCCGATGAACTGATTCAAAGAGACAATCCTTTCTATGAAATTCAAAGAAATGCCATATCAAAACTGATTAGAGATTGTGGATCTGCTGTTTCGGTGAGATACTGTCCACCAAGTAGCAATAATCGTTGCCAGTCTGGAGCATATTCGAACCGAGTTCCATTTGCATTACACCAATTTGGTTTTAATGATGCAATATATCAATCAAAGAGTGATTATTCTCAAGAGGATTGGGAATCTATGATTATAGAAGATTTAAATGACGAACATCCTTTGTTATATAGAGGAGTTGATAATGATAGAGAATCTTCGCATTCTTTTGTTTGTGATGGCTATAAAAAGATATTCTCTTCTTATAAATTTCATTTTAATTGGGGGTGGAGAGGAGAAGGCAATGGTTGGTTTACATTAGGAGATTTAAATCCGGAAACTAATTCGGCGCAGTACGACTTTTCATCAGAACAAGCTGCAGTTTTTAATATTGTACCTTCAAATTGTTGGGATAATATTTCTCTATCTTGTGACAACTCATTTCCGCAATTTTTTGGTCACTTATTTCTGACAAAAGGTACATTTGAAAACAATCATCACATATTCAGTGTCTATGACAATGCTGTTGTACAAATTCAAGCAGGTAAAGAAATTATCTTGACTAATGGCTTTTATGCTGATCAAGGTTCGTCAGTTCTTGCCAACATTGCCCCTTGTGGCACTGGAAATTTCAGAAATTATATTGTTGAAGATAATGATATGGAAAGCAGTGGTTATGAAAACAATATAGATTCAAAAGAGTGTTTAAATAATGAAAAAATCATTCTATATCCAAATCCAACGACGTGTCAATTGAATATTCAGCTGAGTGATTCACAAGATATAATCAGTAAGGTTGAGATAACAAATATTCTGGGAAACAAAGTGCTACAGTCAGAGATGACAAATTCTCAACTTGATGTCTCTTCATTGCAAAATGGCATATACATACTAAAAGTAACAACCAAACGAGGTAAGATGTTGAATGCTAAGTTTGTAAAACAGTAATTCGTCTTAATTAGAATAATTTGTGAAAGTTACGCCGCAGGCGAAAAAACACTATCTTCGCCGTCCCGCCCGCTCCCGACCTTGCCCAACGGGTTTCGCAAGGTTGAATGAGGGACGGAGATGGAAATAAGAACAAGAGAAGCCCGGAAGAAAACTATTTTGACCATAGTGAATATATAAAACGTATTTCTTGTCTTGAAAGAATCGATTAAGAATTTTACTATGAAGAAAATAATTTGTGCAAACTGGTTGAAAGACAATACAATGTACAATGACTATATGTGTTTTCACATTTTCACTTTCTCCAGCACTTTGTATTCCGGCCCGTCATTGTGCAGGAAACTTTGGAAGAGCGTTATTTCAGAAACGGGTATCATCTGTGAGAAATTCGGACGATGAGATTCGATAGTTTTCCAGAAACGCTGTTTGTTGAGGACGTTTTTGATGCGTCCCAATGTGATATGTGGTACGAAATTGCCATACGCCGGTTCAAAACCTTGCTCCAGCAATTTGGGTTCCAAACGGTCAAAAAGTTGGCGAAAAAAGAAAAACTCCTCAAAGCCCAACCAAAGGACTTCGGGCTTGTAGTGGCTTCCAAAAACACCTAATTTGTTCAGCTCCAAATAGAATGGAGAACTCGGCGCACAGGCATCCTTCATGGCATCCTTAATGGCGGGAATTTTAAAGTCGGGAGTGGCACCTAAAAATCGCAAGGTCAAGTGGCTCACCTCGTCCTTCACCCATGTGATATCATCATGGCGCAGTTCCTGCTGCAACTGCGCCACGAGATGTTGGTATTCAGGACTGAGGCTTATCTTGGTGGCGATGAACAGTCGTTTCATTATTCGCCCTTGAGATTCTGGTTGTGGAACTGGAGCAGTTTGTTCCAAAGATGCACTCGCTCTGGTCCGATGACGTTGTGGTCGTAAATCGTATAAGGGAAGTATTCGATTTCAATGCCATCGGTAACGGCTTGTCGCATCAGTTCGAGGCTTTGCTGCCAAACCACGGTGTGGTCTTGACAACCATGCATAACAAGTAACGGACATTTCACATTTTTGATTTTGGGGATGATGTTGGCGTGAGCATAGCCGTCGGGATTCTCTTGCGGCGTGTCCATATAGCGTTCGCCGTACATCACTTCATACCATTCCCAGTTAACCACGGGGCCGCCGCAGGAGGCAGCACGGAATGCT
>JAZUEE010000272.1:0-7281 GCA_045639985.1 Bacteroidales bacterium | reverse complement strand
GTCCGGAAATGCTGAATATTCATAGTGTGGAATTGACTTTTGATTGCAAAATGGCTCGCCGTGGAGTGTTGTCAGCTACCGCAACCTATTCGAGAATCTCCGGCTCGGCAGGAACAAATGGCAGCGTTTCATATCAGATGTTGAATGGATTAGCAGTTGGAAACAATGCGCAATGGCATGTTTCTTATCAATTATCCATAACAGAATTCTTGCAATTGTCAATAGTTTATGATGGCCGGGCGTCACAAGGGCATAGAGTGGTTCATACAGGAAATTTGGCCATGAAGGCGCAATTTTAATCCAAATGATAGAAAATATATTTGTTGACAGGGTCGAGTTTTCTCTTCAATTTGATGTGTGAAAAAAAAAATCATTCAAGTGTTAAAAACGAAAAGAAAATATAGTATTTTTGGCGCTTTAAAATTTGTTAGCTTATATGTGGTATGTAACTTTTTGTCAAAAGTTAAGTATAAGAACTTCTACTGCTCAACTATAATTTGACAAGACTGTATTTTAACATATTGACTATCAGATGATTGTTGTTTAATCAAATTACAAAGTGCGATGAGAATTCGTGTACAAAAGATAGGTGTTTTAATGTTTTTTGCTTTAGCATTATGCTTTAAAGGATATGCTCAAGATGATGCGCAATTTACGCTTTTCCCGTGGGCTACTTCCTATTATAATGCAGGAGGCATTGGCGAACAAAGCAATACTTTGTGTTTTACCGCGCTTTATGATAATAAATATCTGGGGTGGAAAGATGTGATGAATGTTACAGATTCTGCGGATAAAACAGGCCCTCAAGATTTTTATTTTTCTATAGAATCCTATCTGAAAAAATTGCATGGTTCAATCGGTGTTACTTTTATTAATGATAGAATAGGTTTTTACAAAAATACGGGTGTGAAACTGGGATATTCGTATAAGTTACGAATTGGTGGCGGACATTTGGGCATAGGTGCGCAAGTGTCCATTTATAATCAAGCGATAGATGCAAACAAGTTCCGCCCGATAGATTCGGGAGATCCTTTGTTGTCGCAATTGAGCGAATCCACATTGGATATAGATTTTAATTTCGGCGTGTTGTATAAAAATGACCAATGGTATGCCGGTGCGGGTATTACCCAAATAGCTTCTGCTTTTGATAAAGATCAGAAACTCAGAGTCTCAGGAGAAAGAGGTTCTACCCGTAATCCTCAATTGTATTTTCATGGTGGTTATACGTGGATAGTTCCTTCAAATCCAAATTGGGAAATTATGCCTCAAACAATGATTAAGACCGATTTGAAGACCGCACAATGGGACATTATGATGTTGGCGCGGTATAACGGCGTATTTTGGGGAGGTCTCGGATATCGTTTGCAGGATGCTGTCTCCCTTATTTTTGGTGCTCGCCCGTTCTATAATTCTACCAACATTTATTTGAAAGGTTTGGAAGCAGGTGTTTCGTATGGTATTACTGCCAACAAATTGGGGTATAGAGCCAACCGTAGTTTTGGTGATGTTGAAGTAATGGTTCGCTATTGTTTTGACATATATAAACCCGAGATATTTTCAGGATATGGTTCAACACGTTCCATATATAAAAATCAATATTAGGAAATAATAATCCAAACTTCTCGTTAGATAGTAATTAAAATTAATAAATATGAAAAGGGTAATTATTCTATTCGCAGTGGCATTAGTAGTTATGGTGTCCTGTAAAAATGGTGGCGATGGTCAATTAGTAGGAGTAAAAGACCGCCCCGATTTTTTGGATTTGGAACCTTATGGAATGGTCTATATTCCAACCGGCCATTATGTTATGGGCGGTGGTGATCAAGATGTTCCGTTTGCTTTAACACAACAGTCCAAAAATGTAACAGTTTCAGCATTTTGGATGGACGAAACCGAAATCACGAATAATGAGTATCGTCAGTTTGTTTACTGGGTACGTGATTCAATCGCACATGTATTACTTGGTGATGCCGAAATTGCCGAAGCTGAAAAATATGGACATTATTTGAAATATACGAAAGGCGAAAATGAAGGAGAAGTGATGGAACCCAAACTGATAAATTGGAAAGAAGAAATTCCTTGGGATTCTGATAATGAAGAAGTTCAAGCAGCCTTGTCTCCTTTGTTCAATAAAGTGAATACACGTTTTTACCATTATCGTCCTAACACAACCAATGTATCGATGTATAACTATGAATATTGGTGGTACGATTATAGAAATTGGAGAGATCCTAAAGATCCTGATAATTTCGGTGCTGCAACAAAAGAGTTTGATAAAGAAGGTGTTGAGTATGGTGGCTTGTATGCTAATCGTCCAAGTAGTGTTGGCAATGGTTATCAACGTTTTATTAAGCATGAAGTTGTGAATATTTACCCAGATACCCTTTGCTGGGCGCATGATTTCGTGTACTCCTACAACGAACCTATGTTGTTGAATTATTTTTCCAATCCCCAATACGATAATTATCCAGTAGTCGGAATTAGTTGGAAACAAGCAAAGGCATTTTCTCATTGGAGAACCCAACTCCGTCTTGCTTGGCTGTCTTCCAAGGAGTATGCCAATGAACAGGAATTCAGATTGCCATCTGAGGCAGAATGGGAGTGGGCTGCACGTGGTGGTAATTCCTTGGCAACATATCCTTGGGGAGGTCCTTATACAACCAATAGAAATGGTTGTTTCTTAAGTAACTTCAAACCTCAAAGAGGTAATTATATTGCAGATGACAATTTTTATCCTAGTATTGTTGCTCACTATCATCCTAACGACTTGGGATTGTTTGATATGAGTGGTAATGTGGCTGAATGGTGTGAAGATGCTTTTGATAAATCAGCTACTTATTTCACACACGATATGAACCCGGTTTACATTTATTATGCTAAAAAGGATGATTCCCCAGCAAAAAAGAGAAAGGTTATTCGTGGAGGTTCCTGGAAGGATGTAAGTTACTATATTACCGTAGCTGCAAGAACGTTTGAATATCAGGATACTTGTAAATCCTATGTCGGCTTCCGTAACGTCCAGTCATTTATGGGGCGTCAAAGGGGTGATAACACAAGCAAGAGCGCTTCTCACGTTTATTAGAATATTATCAATCAATTAATAACACAAATCATTAACTTAAACTAAATTATTCAAAATGAATGCAATTGACAGATTAGTAAGATCTAATGGGTACAAAAAATTTATGGCAAAATTGTATGGCTGGGGCGCTGCCGTCGTCATCTTTGGTGCTTTGTTTAAAATTTTGCACTTGCCTGGTGCAAACATCATGCTTATCCTTGGTATGGGTACGGAAGTATTGATTTTCTTCTTCTCCGCTTTTGAACCTTTACATGTGGAATACAATTGGGCTTTGGTTTACCCAGAACTTGCTATTGCTGAAGAACCCGCAGAACCGACTAAACGTGAAAAGAAGAAAGCTGCCGCTACTACTTCTACCACACAACAACTTGATAAAATGTTTGAAGAAGCTAAAATCGGTCCCGAACTGATTGAAAGTTTGGCTTCTGGTATGAGAAACCTTGGTGAAAATGCTAAAAAATTGGCTGGCGTTTCTGACGCCGCTGTCGCTACAGACGCTTTTGTTGGCAATATGACTAAAGCCGCAGAATCAGTTCGCAATCTTTCTCTTAAATATGATAAAGTGGCCGCTTCCCTTGAAACCGATAGCAATGCTTCTGTTGCCTATACGGAAAGTTTGAAGAAAGCTACCGCTGCTATTAATCAAATGGCTAATGCTTATGAACATACCACAACCTACAAGGCAGAAATGGATAAACTTACGAATAATATCGCTGCTTTAAGCAAGGTTTATGGTAACATGTTGGCTGCTATGGGTGTGAACCCTAACAAATAACAAGTATAATCATCTCACTATTTACTAATTAAACTAAAATATTTAGAAAATGGGTGCAACAAATTGTCCGGAGACCCCGAGACAGAAAATGATTCAGATGATGTACTTGGTGTACACCGCTATGTTGGCTTTGAATGTATCTGCGGATATTTTGAATGCTTTCGTAGTTGTTGATGACACATTGGTGACTTCTACGCAAAATGCGACTTTCCAAAACGGCAATGTCTATTCCTGGTTTGATGCACAAAAATCAATCCTTGGTGAAGCTAAAATTCATGATGCCTATACAAATGCGCAAAAATTAAAGAAAGAAACGAGAGACATGGTTCAATATATTCAAAAAATGCGTCGTGATTTGTTTTTTGCTGTTGATGGCGATTCTCTTGCCGAAGTTGTTAACGATCAAGGACAAAAAGTTAAGGTATGCAAAACTGTTGCTACAATTAAAAAACGTGATAATTTTGATATTCCCACGGATTTTATGATCAACAAAAAACATGCTTATGAGTTGTCTAAACGTATTAATGATTATAAAGCCACTGTCTTGAAATTGGCTAAACCAGCAGATAGAAAGGGATTGGAATCCGCTCTTGGTTTGGATGTAAATGCAAAATTCAAGAAAGATGGTGCCGAACAATCTTGGGAACAACACAATTTTGACCACATTATTGCTGCCGCTGCTGTTACACTTTTAAATAAAACGATTGGTGAAGTTCGCAATGCTGAAGCAACGATGTTGAACTATTTGAAAGCTTCTATCAATGCGGAAGACTTCAAGTTTGACCATGTATCTGGTCGCGCAATCCCTAAATCTCAGATGGTATTCTCTGGCGATAGCTATGAAGCTGATATTATTGTCGCCGCTTACGATACCAAATCTACACCTGAAGTCTATTATAAGATGGGTGTGGATACTCTTACAGAAGCCAATTTAGGTGGCGCTACCAAATTGGAAGGCGAAAATGGTCTTGTTAAATTGAAAATCAGTGCTGGCGATATTGGCGAAAAAAGATATGCTGGTTTGATTAAGATTATGGATCCCAGTGGCCAACCTAAATATTATGGTTTCAGTGATAAATATCAAGTCTTGAAACCTTCTGCAACAATTGCTGCTGATAAGATGAACGTTCTTTATGCAGGTATTGCCAATCCGGTTTCTGTATCTGCTCCTATCTCACCGGACAAGTTGAGCGTCGCATTCCCTGGTTGTAGCGTTTCTTCTCAAGGTGGTGGTAAATATAATGTAACGGTTCCCACTTCCCTTATCGGTAAAACTGTTTCCGCAACTGTTAGCGCTAAAATGAGTGATGCTGGTAGCAAGGCAATGGGTTCAACCGTTTTCCGCGTTAAAAAGGTTCCAGATCCTAAAGCTGTCTTGGGTGCCGGTATTCGTAGCGGTAAGCGTTCTAAAGCCGAATTGAATGCAAACCCCGTTATCCGTGCTACTATGGGTGACGACTTTGTTTATGACCTTAAGTGGAAAGTGAATTCATTCCAAGTTGTATTCACAAGCAAAGGTATGGAAGATGCTCCTATTTCTGTACAAGGTGGTGCATTAAGCGAGCAAGTGAAATCTAAGATTTCCAAAGCCGCTTCCAATACTGTCATTACATTCCAAAATATCAAAGTCTCTTCAGAAGCTGGCTCTCGTACTTTGGAAGACTTTACGGTTCGCGTTAAATAATTTTAAAGATTTATATTATGAAAAAGTTTGGTTTATTATTCTTAGCTGCTTTTGCCTTCTCCTTTGCTTTTGCTCAAGAAGATGAAGAAGAAGGAAGCACCATGGCTCAACCTATTAATCGTGCCCCTGCCGAGTTCGCTTGGGAACAAGTTGAAGTCAATGCTGATTCAGATCCTATTCCCTATGCTCCCATCAGACAAGCTGATGTGATGTATTACTATACGATTTGGAGAACGATTGATTTGCGTGAAAAAGTGAATCATCCATTGTATTTCCCAACAGAAGTACGTGGCACTTGGAGAAGTCTTGCCCAAGTTATTTTCGATGCGGTTGATGTTGATCACCCTGAAGTGACTGAAGGCGTTCTCCCTGTATATACGGATGATATGTGCACGATGCCGAATGATCGCCAATCCATTCGTGATGGATTGACCAGATCTCATCCAGTGCCCGTTATTGATCCAGAAACAGGTGAAGAAACCGGCGAAACTCAAGATATCGTTGAGAATTTTGAGGCAAAACAAGTTGTTTCTTATAATATCAAAGAAATTTGGTACTTTGACAAACAAGAATCTCGTTTTAAATATCAGATTTTGACTCTTCAACCTATCATTGAATATGAAAAACCTACTTCTTCTTATGATGAAGAGGAAACAATGGAGGAAGAAGATGAAGAAGCTGTTGAAGCACAAAAAACAAAGACAACGATTGGCTTTATTTATTATAGCGAATTAAGACCCTTCCTTGCAAAACAGGAAGTCTATAATGTCAAAAACAATGCTCAACGTCTTTCTTTCGATAACCTGTTGACTTGGAATCGTGACTTTGCTTCTCTTATCTACAAAGAGGCAAATGTGTACGATCGCGAAATTCAAGACTATATCGCCAACTCGCGTGACCAACGTATCGAATCTGAAAGAATCACAGAAAGATTGCGTACTTTTGAAAGCGATCTTTGGGAATTTTAATATTTAAAACCAACTTTTCATAATAAGCAAAAAGGACACCCATTTGGTGTCCTTTTTTTGTTTTTAGTATTTGGTATTCTGAATTTTTTGTGTACGTTTGCAAATCAAATTTTTTCGTTATGATAGTAGTTACTGGTGCCGCCGGTTTTATTGGTAGTTGTATGGTCGCAAAGCTCAATGAGATGGGCCGTTCTGACTTGATTCTTGTTGATGACTTCACCAAAGAATACAAACGGCGCAATTGGGAAAACAAAAAATATGTTGATAAGATTCAACGCGATGCCTTTTTTTTATGGGCTGAGAATAATGTTCAGCACATTGAATTAATTATTCACTTGGGTGCTCGGACTGATACTACAGAATTTGATTATGCTGTATTTGAAGAATTAAATGTTACGTTTACTCAGAAAATATGGTGCCTCGCAGCCAAATACAGTATTCCTTTGGTTTATGCCTCGTCTGCTGCTACGTATGGTTCAGGCGAGTTGGGTTATAAGGATGACGAAATGCTGGCCTATAAATTTCAACCGCTTAATCCTTATGGGAAATCAAAAAACGAAATAGATAAATGGGTCCTCAAACAGACAAAAACACCACCCTGTTGGTATGCTTTCAAGTTCTTCAATGTTTACGGCCCCAATGAATATCATAAAGGTCGAATGGCTTCTGTTATATTCCATTCCTTTAATCAGATTCGTGAGACGGGGAAGGTGAAGCTTTTTCGCTCGCATCGACCAGATTATGCTGATGGTCAGCAATTGCGCGATTTTGT
>JAZUEE010000271.1:0-4765 GCA_045639985.1 Bacteroidales bacterium | reverse complement strand
AATTTATGCCAGACGCTGGAACATCAAGGTGTTCTGTCTTTCTTTTAAAACCCTCTACTGCTTCGAGCAGTAGAGGGAATGACACTGCTGCGCGGGCGTCCACTCCCGGAATGGGGCACGCTGCTCGGTTTGGATGTGGTGGACGGCTTGTAGGTGCTTGAAGTCTTCGTGCTCGTGCCGTTGTAGGGCTTGGCGTTGCCCGTGGGCGTTGCTTGTGGCTTGGGCGCGGAACTCGGATGCGGTGGCGCAGAGGAGGTCGCCTTGTAGTTGGTCGTGCTGCTCACACGGCTGATCTTTGAGGATATGTTGTGCCCTCCTGTTGTGTACATGTCATTGTAGGTGACAATGATGGATGGTGTTTTCAGATAACGTCCGCTACTTTTGCTCAAGTTGCCTACGTAAGAGTCTTTTACTTTGCTGAGGTTGATTCCTATCAGGGTGAGATTGTTCTTTCCGATAGTTCGCAAGAGGTCGTTGATACGTCGCGCCTGCAACATACGATGGTACTTCTCCGTAGTGTTGATAGTAGTCCCGCGCGGGTAGGAAAGGTAGCGTGCTAATTTATCCATGCTTTCCGATGACAATCCAGACAACAGACTACGAGTTTCTTGTAGTTGCTTGGACAGATAATTCTTTTGCTGATGTTGGGCATCTTTATAAATTTCCTTTTGGTGCTCTTGGGTGTAGGTGAAGTTGTATTGGCTCTCGTTTTCACGGAGTTGCTTGTTGATTTGCTTTTGCCCAAAGGCGTGAAATTGCATCCTCGAGACGGAGTCGGACAAATATTCGATTTGCGTGTCTGAAAGTCCTTTCAGAACATTCAGTAGGGTACGGCATGATTGGGCTAACAGGTAGGGCTTGTTAGATGGGAAAGAGGTGTGCAGTAATTTTCCCTTATAGTGAATGCCGTTATCCATAAACAGCTGATAAAGAGCGGTGTATTGTACTACTCGGACGATGTCTGTATTGCCGCATTGGGCAAAGTAGTTGCCGGCTTGTCGCTCATAAACGCTGCCCACACTTTCGCTGCGTTCCTGGGAATTGAAATAGCTGACAGGCAGTGCCCCCGTGCGATTTAACGTGTAGATGGTATGGGTGGGCAAATCAATGGCATACATGGTGTTTGCCGTATTCCAGTTATAGACGAGTTGGTCGAGCCCTAATTTCTCAAACAACGGCTGCTCGAAAGGAAAGTGTCCGGGCGACGGATAATGGTAGCAAGATTCTTGGATAGTGCCTTTTTCGGACCAGTCTTTAAGCAAAACATCGGTGATGGTGAGCAGATGCCCCAATTCGGTATTTTCCAACTCTTTGCTGAGATAGGTGGGGCACCAGTCGTGTCCGTTGGGCATTTTCCCAGCCATACAGTCGTTAATGTCCAAACTCTGTGATAACTCTTTGCTGCTGATGGATGCAATCAACAGAACGGTTTCCACGCGAAGTGGTGGTAGGGTTTGTAAAGAGGATTCTCGCTCTCTTCCGATGATGACGAGCGTGGATGAATCGCGAAGAGCTCCTAAGATAAGGTCTGCGTCTAAAGCAAATCGGCGGATGTCGCCCACTTGTTTGCTCAAATCGGTATTTCGCCGAATGCACCATGCTACTAATCCAGGGGCCTTGCTGAAAAAGACACCTTTCCGCTTTTGGCGGAACATCTCGTTGACAGTAAGGAATTTTGCAGTGTCTTTGGTGTCGATAAATCGTTCTCCGGATTGGAAAAACCAGTTGTCAAAATCCGACAGGGTGATTTGATAGTCTAAGTTTTCTTTAGCGAAATACTGACGTTTCTTGTTCTCCAACAGGTTGATGGCGTTGGGTTTGTAATTCGAGAGATACTGGTGTCGGGAGATGCGAGCCACCAAACTATCTACATTTTCGGAGGTGGCATTTGCCAAAACAATAAGGATGTCCGTTATGCGTCCGTCATATCCGATTTTGAAATGTTTGTTGATGGTGGAGTGGGTGTATTTTGTAAGGATTTTTTCCAAAGTGTCCGGCTCAAAGAAGGGTGCCGGCTCTGAAATCAAGAGCAGTCGGCTGCTGTCTGCAAAGGTGGCCGTGCCCAACGTCTGATAGTGCATGCGGTAGTGCTTCCGAAAGAGGTCGTACACGGAATCTGTGTGCTGATAGGCCATCGTGCTTTCAATATCGACATGTTGGTTGGGAATGTATTCCTTTTTCATCAGGGAAGCTGTTTGCTGCTTGATGTTTTCCATCACTTTGCTGTTATTGTCGAAAAGAAGAAAACAGCCAATGACAATAGGAATAATACAGGAAAATAGAACGATGTATTTTTTAGGATGGTTTGCCATAGTAAGATTTTGAAGCCGCGAAAGTAGCAAATTTTCAAGGGCTTTTTAATATTCTTTTGTTGTCCTTATGCACTTTTAATACAGACATGAAAATTTAGGTGTGAAGGACCATAATTACGGCATTATCATATTGTCACATTATCGCATTTTTTGTATGTTTGCCGCTTCAAAAAAACAAAGATATGACAACTCTACTGGTAGATGCTGGTGCTACTAAAACCGATTTTACTGTTATAAAGGACGCGAAAATTTCGTTTCGGCATGTTGGCGCTGGAATCAACCCGAATTATAGCCCTCAATCCGAGATTCTCGGTGTCTTCTCAAATTTTGTTGGGGCTTGTCCCGATAGTAAAGAAATCAGTTATGTGTTTTATTATGGTGCAGGTTGTGCTTCCGTGAATAATGCCTGCATGATGGAAGGATTGATGGCCAATTTCTTTCCGTGTGCTCAAATCCGTGTTTATTCTGACTTGGTGGCGGTGTGTCATGCGTTGAGTATGGGGCGTGCGTCGATTGTCGCTATATTGGGCACGGGTTCGGCTTCGTGTCTGTTTAATGGTTCGGAAATGGTGCATCGCGCGCCGTCTTTGGGCTATATGCTGGGCGACGAAGGTAGCGGCACCAATTTGGGAAAGCGTTTGTTGATAAAATACCTGCGCGGACAAATGCCACAAGATTTGTCTGATGAAATGGAAAAATCATACGACCTTTCGTTTGAAAAGGTTATTAAACGTGTCTATAAAGAACCCGAGCCCAACATGTTGATGTCTCAGTTGTCGATTTTTATACAAAAGCATATTGATACGTCATTTATGCAACAATTGGCCTTGGATGCTTTTAGCGATTTTTTTGATACCCAGAAAATTCATTATCCGGGGTATGAAAATTTGTATTGGCATCTGTCGGGCTCCGTTGCCTATTATTTCCGAGATATTATCAAGCAGGCCGCCGAACTCCAACATTGCAAGTTGGGTATGATTGTGGCAGCACCAATGGAAAAACTTATTGACCTATATATATCTAATTCTTCCGAACTATGCAAGAAATAACTGCCTCTGAAGAAGACCTTTACGAAGTGGCCCAGCGTATTCTTACGGCCTACCCGAACGAACGCGTATTTGGGTTTTATGGTGAAATGGGTGCTGGGAAAACCACCCTTATTAAGGAAATGTGCAAAGTGTTAGGCGTGACAGATGTGACGTCGTCACCGACGTTTGCCATCATTAATGAGTATTGGACGGACGGCGGACAGCCGCTTTACCATTTTGATTTTTATCGAATCAACGAACCGGCTGACGCCTCGCGCGTGGGGTTTGAGGAATATCTCTACAGCGGTAACTATTGCTTTATCGAATGGACTGAAAAAGTGGAAGAGATTTTGCAGGACGACTTTATCCCGATTACTATTGAGCGCGTGGATGATGCAACTCGGCGATTCCGGTTTTAACGTCCGTTGAGACCCAACACGCGAACACCAAATAGAATGTTTTTATAATTATTAAAAATATTTCAGATGAATCTTTCCAACGAGTTTCAAAACGATTCTTTTTGTTGCACAGAAGAGCAACAGGAGCAAATGGATTATCTGTCAAATTCGTCTGCTGTCGGATTCCTTAAAGACGATTCTCCGAAAAGGGATTTCGTGATGATGACACCCACTGCCATCCAAACTTTAGTGGATAACGGTATCAAAGTCTATATGCAGCACGGGTTTTCTGCCGGCTCCCAATTCTCCGATATGGATTATGCCGATGTGGGGGTGGAGTTTGTCGATGACCTGTTTGAGATGTCTTCCATGGTCAAATTGTTGGTGAAGTTCCAACCAATCAGCGAAGAACAATTGGCTTTCATAAAAGATGGTCAGACGATTTTTTCCATGCAGGAACCGGCTCAGATGACGATGTCGTACGTGGAACTGTTGACGGTGAAGAGAATGACGGCCTTGGCCACCAATCTAATAGAAGATGAATCGGGACATTCTATGTTGGACAAAATTTTAACCGAAACCTTGTCCTCTGTGGGCACAGGTATCGCGATATCGAATTTTCTATTACCCTACGTGGAAGAATTAGCCAAAAGTCCGCGCTTGCGTTTTGCTTTGCAGAAAATGCCCGCGTTGATGGATAGCGTTTGTTGCTATGACGGGGAAGTGTGTAATCGCGACATTGCCGATTTGCTGAATATTCCGTATCGCAATATCGTGACCCTTTGTTGGGATTTGAACTAATCGAACAAAACACTCAAAGATTAATGATTCATTGGAAGATAGATGATAAAGGTACTGCCCTTGCCCTCTTCACTCTGTACTTCGATTTTGCCTTTGTGTAGCGAAATAATCTTTTTCACATATCCTAAGCCCAAGCCGTATCCCTTGACATTGTGAACATTGCCTTTGGGAACGCGATAGAAATTTTCAAAAATGTGGGCAATGGACTTCTTGGGAATGCCAATAC
>JAZUEE010000270.1:0-1903 GCA_045639985.1 Bacteroidales bacterium | reverse complement strand
TCGGAGAACAGCAAATACATCATGCGTATCACTGGCGACAACCAAGAGGGCAAAAACGAACTTGACAACTTTATCAATCCGGAAGAAACCTATCCTGTGATTGCCACCACCTCCAAATTGATGACCACCGGCGTGGATGCCCAGACCTGCAAACTGATTGTGCTGGACAGCCGCATCGAGTCTATGACAGAGTTCAAACAAATCATCGGACGGGGTACGCGTATCAATGAGGAATATGGCAAAACATTTTTCACCATTTTGGATTTCCGTAATGTGACTCATCATTTTGCAGATCCTGATTTTGATGGAGATCCTGTCAAGATTATGACAAACAACGAACACGAGGAGTTCCCTAACCCAGATGAGGAGGTTTCGGATGTGATTTTGGAAGATGATGAAGAAGTGGTTTTTCCACAAGATCAAATCGTTGATATTGATGACCAACATCCTCAAGGAAAGATATATGTCAATGGGGTTCCTGTTTCCATTATCAATGAGCGAGAGCAATATTTGGATGCCGATGGGAAAATTATTACAGAAAGTATAACCGACTATACCCGCCGTAACATTCGCAACATTTATCATAATGAGAATGAATTTGTAACCGTATGGCAGAATGCGGAAACAAAACGTGTTATTGTTGAGCAACTGGAGGCCAACGGCATTTCTATTGATATGTTGAAAGAAAAGGTGGGCAAAGAATACGATCCATTTGACCTCGTTTGCCATATTGCATACGATGCGCAGCCGCTCACTCGTAAGGAACGTGCTGAAAATGTGAAAAAACGCAATTACTTTACCAAATATGGGGAGTTGGCGCAACAGGTCATCAACGCCTTACTTGACAAATATGCTTCTGATGGGCTGCTCACAATTGAAGATACCAAAGTACTCAAGCTGGATCCCATCAACAAGATTGCATTGCCGGTGGAAATCATTCAGGCATTCGGCGGCAAAGAGGCATACAAAACCGCTTTGCGCGAACTTGAAAACGCATTATATAGAACCGCTTAACACAACTTACTGACAACTATGGCTAACGTTAGCGCAATCATCAACAACATACGAAACATTATGCGCCAGGATAGAGGTATCTCAGGCGACGCACAACGATTGGAACAACTTGGATGGATGCTCTTCCTCAAAATCATCGACGACAAGGACAAAGAACTCGAACTCATTGACGACGATTACGTTTCCGCAATTCCAACCAAGTTCCAATGGCGCAATTGGGCAGAAAATCCCGAAGGCATTACCGGCGACGAGCTGCTGAACTTCATTGACAACTACAGCGACAAGGAAGAAGAACGCGGTCTGTTTCCCACCCTGCGCAATCTCTCCGCAACCAACAACAGCCGCCGTGCCGCACTTATACAGGAAGTTTTTGAAGGCAACAACAACTATATGAAATCCGGCTACGAGATGCGCAAGGTCATTAACAAGTTGAACGAGATTGACTTCAACAACAGTGACGACAAGCACATTTTCGGAACCATTTACGAAAGCATTCTGCAGGAATTGCGCGATGCCGGCAACAAGGGCGAATACTACACCCCGCGTGCCGTTACGCAGTTGATGACGAAAATGACCGACCCCAAGTTGGGCGAGAAAGTGCTGGACCCCGCCGCCGGAACGGGCGGATTCCTTACCGCCGCCATCGACCACGTGAAAGAGAACTACGTACGCACGCCGGATGAATTCCAACTTCTGCAGGAATCCATTTCCGGTTGGGAACTAAAACCTGTGGCTTACGTGTTGGGGTTAACCAACCTCATCTTGCACGATATGGACGTGCCCGACTATGTATATACCGACAGCCTAAAGCGTGAGTACAACAGCATTACCAACAAAGACCGAGTGGATGTGGTTTTGGCCAATCCTCCTTTTGGTGCCGCCATTGCCG
>JAZUEE010000269.1:0-2818 GCA_045639985.1 Bacteroidales bacterium | reverse complement strand
TACAAATCCTCAGGGCAAATGGTTTTCAATATGACCACCGTCGGCCTGCACGTCGGGTATCAGTTCATGACGGGGAGGAAAAAGGTAATAAGTAATAAGTAATAGGGAATAGGGGATTTAGGTTTCGCAAGTTGTTGTCATTCTTTTTTGTCTGGCAATGCATCGTCATTTTGTAGCGCAAGAAAGAATCTTTTCTCAAAAAGAAAGGGAATCCCTTTCTTTTTTGTATTTTCGCCGTTCTGTTTTTTGAATCAATTATGCCCAAACCCAACACGACTCTTTCGATTGATATATCGCTTATATTCTCTTCGCATTCAGGAGGTATCTGCACGTTTCGGGAATGAAGGTGAAACGATTATTTGGCTGAAAAAATAAAAATCACACTCAGGATTTCGCCAAATTGACTAATGAAATCTCGCCAAATTGACTAATGAAAAATATAAAAAGATAACTATCAATTATTTATGGTACACAACATTCTTTACATTCACGGCTTTAACAGCAACAAAGACTCTTACACTGGTAACAAACTGAAAGAAATGTTTCCTCAATATAACTGGACATTGGAAACATTTAACCTTTTGGACGTTGAAGGAACTATTAATCAGATTCTTCGACTGCTCAAAGAGAAAGAATTGGACACGGTAGTATCTTCCTCATTAGGTTGTATTTACAATCTTTTTATCAAAAAGGCCCGGAATTGCGACATTCCAATGGTCAATAAGATTTTGATAAATCCGTGCTGTTTCCCATCCATCGAACTTCCAAAATTGGATGTAATTCCCTATATGGCACTGGAATATTGCGAGGCAATGGAATTCAACATCTATCATCGACACGAGTTCAATGTGCCCGATAAATTGTTTGGTATCTTTGCCAAAAACGATGAATTACTGCACTATCACGACTTCTTTGTCAGCAAATACGGTGCGCCCAATGATGCCAACTGTTTATGGGTAGAAGGCGGGCACTCGCATTTGGCTGAAGATGTGCTCAAAGGTAGTTTTACGAAAGCCATCGACTACTTCAATCAGGTTGAAGCCAATAGAGTAGAATGTGCCTGTACTCCGAAACGCAATAATTTGGCAGATCCTAACAAACCCTATCATCTGCCTAAAGACCGCAAACCCATTTTGTATTTCGATATGGATGGTACATTGGTGGATTTTGACAGTGGTACGCGTCGCTTGGATCCTCTAACCCGAGTGAAATATAACGGCTATATTGATGAAGCTCCCCATATTTTCAGTCTGATGGACCCTATTCCAGGTGCTATTGAGGCATTTCTGAAATTATCAAAATATTTTGATTGCTATATACTTACTACAGCATCCTGGAAAAATCTGACAGCTTGCGACGACAAGAAAATCTGGGTGCAACGCTATTTCGGAAGTTCGGAAAATTCACCCGCTTACAAACGTCTTATCATTTCCCATCGAAAGGAGCTAAACATGGGCGAGTTTCTAATTGATGATCGTCCTACCAAGTGTGGTGCCGATTTATTTACAGGAACTGTCATTCCATTTGGTCCTCAAAATAAACTCTTCCCCGATTGGGATAGTGTGTTGAGGTACCTGCTGCCAGAAGAGAAGTAGTTTCAAGTTTATTCACTTCGTTCATGTTCTCCTTGCAGCTCAGCAAAGCATAACGAGTTTTACTTTGCATTCGCTTGCTGCGTCGAAACAAGTTTCAAGTGTGGTGCACCCAAAAATCAAAGTTTAGAACGGCTAACAGCAATAGTTAAAAGCAAAAAAACAGCAAAGATGTTAAAGACCAAAGAAGATATAGTAAACAATTGGCTGCCGCGTTATACGGGTATGCAGTTGGAAGATTTTGGCAGATATATATTACTGACGAACTTTCAAGATTACGTGAAGAATTTTGCTGAACTGATGAATGCCTATGTTAAAGGGGAAGGTCATCCAATGAAATGTGCCACCAAAGACGACATCACCATCATCAATTTCACAATGGGCAGTCCGAATGCTGCCACCATTATGGATTTGCTGACGGCAATCAAGCCCAAAGCGGTGCTGTTTTTGGGTAAATGCGGCAGTTTGAAATCCTATATCGGGGTCGGCGAATTGCTCCTTCCGATTGCCGGCATTAGAGGTGAGGGTACTTCCTTGGACTATTTCCCGGTTGAGGTTCCCGCACTACCCGCTTTCAATATGGAAAAAGCGATTTCCACCACTATCCGCGATTATGGTTTGGACTACTGGACAGGAACTGTTTATACAACCAACCGTAGAGTTTGGGAACACGATGAAGAATTCAAAGCCTATCTGAGTAAGATTCGCGCCACGGCTGTTGATATGGAAACAGCCACGCTCTTTTCCGTAGGATTTTACAACCGCATTCCCACTGGTGCCATCCTTATGGTTTCCGATCAACCGACACTCCCTGATGGCATCAAAACCGAACAGTCCGACAAACTCGTCAGCAGCAATTACAGTATGCGACATCTGCAAATCGGTATTGACTCGCTAAAACAATTGATTAACAAGGGCATTACGGTGAAACACTTGAAATACGACTATTACGAGGCGCCACCCAAAGAGTAGAAGTGAGCAATTGCGATAGCAAAAGTTCATTCTGAAAAAACAGCTGAAATAGGTGGATTTCTTCTTTTATTCTGCCGATGGCGCAAAAAACACATCTAATCGGCAAATTATAATATATCATATTCTGCCGATTGAATAATTTTATAACACCTAATAAATGACCGATTCTTCCTCTAAAACCTTTTCTACTCGCAAGTCACACTACATCAACTATCTGTTTGGAGTATTGCTTTTCATTGCACCAGCTATACTTG
>JAZUEE010000268.1:0-10574 GCA_045639985.1 Bacteroidales bacterium | reverse complement strand
TGCTTTGTTGATAACTTTTTAATTATCAGTCGTTTAACGGAGAAATCGAACTGTATAATGAAAATATTCATGAGTTCCATCCAAACGAACTGGCGATCTGTCGATTTACTTCGCAATATTATATTCGTGCGGTAGCCGTGAGTGGATTGATAATTTGTGTATATTTGCGCCGCTTTTTTTAAAACGTATCGCAATTATTAAACATTTACTAATCCACATAATATGAAAATTTTAGTTTTAAACTGTGGCAGTTCCTCCATTAAATATCAATTGTTGGAAATGGAACCGCAACCTGAATTATTGGCCAAAGGTCTTGTTGAACGTGTCGGTTTGGAAATGGGTGAATTCACTCATAAACCTGTTGGCAAAGACAAATACTATACTCAGACTCCTATCGCCAACCACGAAGTCGGTGTGAAGTTAGTGCTTGAAGCCTTGATGGATCCGAAACACGGCGTCATCAATTCTTTGGACGAAATCAATGCTGTGGGTCACCGCGTAGCACATGGTGGAGAGTATTTCAAAATCAGTATGATCATTGGCGACAAAGAACGCGAGGAAATCGCTAAATTATGCGAATTGGCCCCGCTTCACAACCCTGCATCCTTGCTCGGTATCGATGTAATGAAAAAACTCCTTCCAAACGTGAAACATGTCGGTATCTTCGACACATCATTCCACCAGACTATGCCGCCAGAAGCTTATCTGTACGCACTTCCGTATGAGATGTATGAACAGAAGAAAATTCGTCGCTACGGTTTCCACGGTACCAGCCACAAATATGTGGGACCCAAAGCTGCTGAAATCGCAGGTCTTGATTACAACAACTGCAAAATCGTCAGCTGCCACCTCGGCAATGGCGCGTCCATTACCGCTATTAAGAACGGCAAATCCATTGACAACTCCATGGGCTTCACCCCAGTAGAAGGTTTGATGATGGGTACTCGCTGCGGCCATATCGACGCTGGCGCGCTCCTCTATATTATGGATTCTGAAAAAATGGACTCCAAACAACTCAACACCTTCATCAACAAGAAATGCGGTTTGCTCGGCATCTCCGGCAAGAGTGTTGATATGCGTGACATTCGTGCCGGCCGTGACGCTGGCGACGAACGTTCCACCTACGCTTTCAATATGTTCGCTTATCGCGTGAAAAAATACATCGGCGCTTACACAGCTGCTATGGGTGGCGTTGACCTCATCCTCTTCACTGGCGGTATCGGCGAAAAC
Organism: Bacteroidales bacterium; assembly: GCA_045639985.1. Lineage (GTDB taxonomy): Bacteria > Bacteroidota > Bacteroidia > Bacteroidales > WCHB1-69 > F23-D06. The sequence goes on along the minus strand of JAZUEE010000268.1, from coordinate 9,344 downwards.
GCCTGGTTCCAAAGAGAGGCCATCTGCAACGACCTTGACTGGCTCGGCACCAAATTGGATATCGAAGCCAACAAGAAATATGCTGGCGAAGACGGCATCATCTCCACTCCGGATTCCAAAGTTAAACTCGTTTCCGTCACCACCAACGAAGAACTCGTAATGGCAATGGATACCTACAATTTGGTGAAATAATTTATTGATATATTAATGAGACGGTGCACTGCACCGTCTCTACAGAAAAAAACGGGCGACCATTGGGCCGCCCGTTTCGTTTATTGAAATCATAGGTAGAGTTAGTTTTTTTTATCCAAAAAATTATTTTGGCAAATTATTTGCAAGGCAATGCCCCGCGAATTTGTGCCAACATACGTTCGCATCTTTTGATGTGCATTGTAAAACACTATAAACAAATATCTTATGGGAAACGACAACACTCCAAACCAAGTACTCGAAAACGAAGAAAAAAAAGTAGAAGAAGTAGAAAACACACCACAAACTGACAATTTGTCGGAAGAAACTGACACAAAAAAGAAAAGTGGTATTTTTTCTAAAAAAAATAATAAAGACAAAGAAAAAGTACAGGAATTGGAAGATGAAATTGAAAAGATGAAAGCTGAAAAAGCTGAATTAAATGACAGATTTCTGCGCCTTTTTTCCGAATTTGACAATTATAAAAAACGCGTAAACCGTGAAAAGTTGGAATTGCTTTCCACCGCATCCGAAAAAGTGATTGTCAGTCTTTTGCCCATCATTGACGATTTTGAGCGTGCTATCGCCGCCAACGAGAAAGTGGAGGATATTTCCGCTATCAAAGAAGGATTCAATTTGATTTATAACAAATTGGTTCAAATGCTCAAACGTTTTGACGTGGAAGAAATCCCCGCCAAGGGCGAAGTCTTTGACACCAATTTTCACGAAGCAGTTACCCAATTCCCTACTGATAAAGAAGAAGACAAAGGCAAAGTTATCGACGTTACAGAAAAAGGGTACAAGATTAAGGAGAAAGTCATCCGCTACGCAAAAGTGGTCGTAGCCCAGTAGAGACGGTGCACTGCACCGTCTCTACACCAAATATCGGTGATTATTTCGTTTCAACAATAAAAATCACAACCCACTAACGAAATCGTTTTGTTATGGCAGAGAAAAGAGATTATTACGAAGTATTGGGGGTGGACAAAAGTTCATCCGCTGATGAGATAAAGAAAGCCTACCGAAAGAAGGCAATGCAGTATCATCCAGACCGTTGGGTAAGTGGTACGGATGAGGAAAAGAAGGATGCCGAAGAGAAGTTCAAAGAGGCTGCAGAGGCGTATGACGTACTGAGCAATCCTGATAAAAAAGCGCGATACGACCAGTTCGGTCATGCCGGCATGGGCGGTGCCGCTTCCGATTTCTCGGGCTTCAACATCAATGATATTTTCAGCCACTTTGCCGATGTGTTCGGCGGTGGTGGTGGCGGTTTCGGTTTCAATATCGGTGACTTGTTTGGCGGTGGCGGCGGCGGTTACAGTCAAGGCCAACGTGCGGTGCGTAAAGGTGGAAATATCCGCATTAAAGTGAAAATGACCTTGGAGGAAGTGGCAACAGGAACAGATAAGAAATTGAAAATCAACAAATACGTTCCTTGTGAACATTGTCATGGCACGGGTGCCAAAGACGAGCACAGCAAAGAGACCTGCCCCACTTGTCATGGTTCTGGTCAGGAAGTACGCCAACAACGCAGCATGTTCGGTATTATGCAGCAGGTTTCCGTCTGTTCGCGATGCAACGGTACGGGCGAAATTATTAAAGATCCTTGTCCGCATTGTCATGGAAACGGTATTGTGCAAGGGCAGGAAGTTCTGCAAGTTTCCATCCCGGCAGGCGTGGATAACGGTATGCAGCTCACCATGCGCGGCAAGGGCCATGCAGCTGCTAACGGTGGTGTAAACGGCGATTTGTTGGTGGCTATTGAAGTCGCTGATCATGAAGTGTTCGAGCGTGACGGCAATAATCTGTACTTGAACTATTATATCAGTTTCCCGCAGGCAGCTCTCGGTGATGCAGTGGAAATTCCCACACTCGGAGGAAAAGCCAAAGTTAAAATTTCGGCAGGCACGCAAAGTGGTCAGGTGCTCCGATTACAAGGCAAGGGACTTCCTCAATTACAATCCAATAACGTCGGCGACCTTATCGTCAATGTTAATGTTTGGACACCCAAATCATTGACCAAGGAAGAAAAGGAAATGATTGAAAAACTTCGTTCTCACGAGAATTTTGTACCTAAACCAGGTAAAAACGAACGCAGTTTCTTCAATCGTGTTCGACAATTCTTTAGAGACTAATGACAGTGAACAGAACTCAGTGAGCTGTAAACAGATTAATTTCTGTACAAAAATATTTTGAATAGCAAGTGATTACAACGCAAACTGCACAATCACAAATACAATACCTAACAGGAAGGTGGAAATTAGAATTCCTCTTCCTGTTTTGTCATATTTGAGGTTCAAAAGATAATGTCTCATAATGAATACGGAAGGTATCATTGCGATGAGAATCAGTTTGGGTATCAATGTCTTATAAAGATTGGGGCTATTGTACAGCATATCGGGTTTGGCGTGTACGAGCAAAAGCAGTCCGCCGAAGAGGATGCCGAAGAGGATGGCGGGCAACACGATGCCGGTGGTGATGCCCAAAGCGTAAGAGTCACTTCTCAATTTATCTTTCCAATTCATATTCTAAATATTTAATGTTATTCATTGCGTGATAAGCGGTCATGTCAACCTGTACGGGTTGCACGGAAACATAGCCGTGGTGTAGGGCCCATTCGCAGGAGTCTTCCTGATGGTCGGTATCTACCAAATAACCTGAAAGCCAGAAATATCTGCGCCCAAGGGCGTCAATGTGTTCCTCTAAGTCTTCATGCCAGTAACCTTTGGTTTGGCGTGTGACCTTAATGCCTTTGATTTCTTCCAAAGGCATTTTGGGAACATTTATGTTCAAACTTATGTAGGGTGGCAATCCATGTTCAAGTACTCGTTTGACAATGATTTTGCCATAATGGACGGATGCCGTAAAGTCGGCCTCATCCGAGTAATCTTGCAACGACAAGCCGATAGCGGGAATATTGTCAAAGGATGCTTCAATAGCAGCCGCCATGGTGCCGGAATAAATGATGCTAACGGAAGAATTGGACCCGTGATTGATGCCTGAAAGCACTAAATCTACTTTACGGTTTTTTAGAACCACTTTGGTTCCTAATTTCGTGCAATCTGCGGGAGTGCCGTTGGTGCGCCAATAAGGAATACCGTCAATCGTTTTGTAGAAATTCACACGAAGCGGCAAATTCATAGTAATCGCGTGTCCCATAGCAGATTGCGCTTTGTCTGGGACCACAACTACGACTTCTCCGAATTCTTTGGCGATAGCAACCATCGCCGCTAATCCTTTTGCCTCGTAACCGTCATCGTTTACTACTAATATCAATGGTTTAGTGTCCGTCATTATTGTTTGATTAGCTTAAAAGTCTTTAATATGTTGTATGGATTGGCTACTTTCAACAGGTACATGCCTTGGGCATACTGCCCGAGGGAAAGCTTGAGCGTTGAAGATGTAAGCTTTTCCTTGTGAAGAAGATGACCTGTTAAATCGTATAGAAGCACGGAAATATTGTCGATATCGATTTCTTCAGGTATCGTAAGGTAAATGATGTCTGTAGTGGGATTAGGCAGGGCTACAATTTCCGGTATGTCAAAATCTTCAATGCCTGAATTAATCGACAGGCAGGGGAAGCTGATATAATCTATCATGGCCATATCATCGCCTACGGAAATCATACCGTCTTTCGCATATTTCCATTTGAAAATGTGTGTGCCGGCAGGAATCAATTTGCTGTATCTGGTCCAGCCGATTTCTCCACTCCAATTTTCTACATCTACCCCATCAATGGAGAACGTTAGAAAATCATAACTGTCTTCGGATGATACTTTATAGTAAAAAGACAACGTGTCATCACTTGGATTAGTGTTTCGAATGGTGATACTGCTGCTGGAATTATTGTTAATGATTCCGGAACGAAGGGCATAGTGACCTTCGTATGGATTTTGCGTGGTAATGGTCCAAGAACGAGAAGTGTTGTTTGACCAGTCAAAAGACGAAAAATCACCCGACTCCCAATCTTCGATTCGAGAACCGATATTTAAGAATTGGTCTTGTATAAAAGAAAGTCCATCCTCGGTTCGAAATACAAAATGTATTTGGATGGAGGTAGGTGTGGTTACACGACAACGTGCTTTAAAACGCAAGGCATAGCTACCTCCTATATCCAAAGAAGGGATGTCTTGTGGATAACGGTAAAGCTCTAACGCTCCGCCCGGGCACGTGATGTACGCTGTTCCTGCCGCTGCGGGGCAGTTCCCGTTATTGGTAAGCGTGCATTGGATATAAGCCGTTTCCAAAAAATCCATTTTTTGATTGCCATTTCCCATAATTTCATCATCCACTATAATCTCATCAATTTTTAAAGAAGGAGAATGTATTATGAAAGAGTATGGGATAATACGATGAACTTCATTGTACAGCAGATGGATAGATATGGTTGCGGTGTGATATGCCGGTGCGTTTTCGGCAACTTTTATGGTGTAGGCAGCAGGAAAAAAAGTGGGAGTATTAAGATTTAGTGCGTTTACGTGAAAACTGCTGTCTATCAAGGTTAAATAAGAATCAGTTGACGTGATGAAAGTTTCAATGTTGTGGGCATTCTCGAAACCTATGTTGTTTAATGCAATGTCTAAGGACACAATACTGTTAAAATAGGCCAACGTGTCATGGTTGATATCGTTGTGACAGACAATATCATCGAGGATGATTTGCGGTCCTGAGGCAGGAATAATGGTAAAATATCCTTGGTAGGGAATGTAGTTGGAGGCGATAGCTGTCACAGCAATGGTATCGCCAATGTTTAGTGAGTTTGGAACGGAGATTAGGGACATGCCGTTAGAAATAGAACCTTGCCCGATGATCTCTCCATGATAAGAGAGGTTGATGCGGGCATTGTCAACGGGAGATGAAAAGGATATGGAGTTTGTACCGAACATTATACTTTGGTCATGGCTGACTTGTAGTTGCTGGGGTACGGCCGTGCGGACCATAAGGGCAGGGTCCCCGAACAGAATCCAAGTCCGGCAGACTTCATAGTCATTATAATTATCCAACATTTTAATGAGTCCGTTGAAAACGATGCCTCCAAAAGTCTGTTGCCGGATGATGACATCGCTATTGGTCATCAAACGAATCATCTCATCTTGTGCGCACATAGGCGAGTACCAAGGTTGGCTGATGACAGACATCAGTGCTCCGACAGCGCCTGTGGGTTGGCCGTTTTGGTTAGCTCGCAACCAGGTTTCGGCAAAACACGTATGGCCTGCGTAATTCCCGTTTAAGCAGGCAACGGAAAAAATAAATGGCAATTTGTTATAATTGGTCAGCGAATTAATGCTGGCATTGGAAAAATTGGAAGTTGTCCAAGATGTTTCCGCACCATGGCCACAATAATTGATAATTCCGACACCATCATTGATGGCGGATGTCACTTGCAGAGCTGTAGGATTTCCAAAATCGTCTAATTCTCCGCGGCTCCCGTCAAAAAACTCATAACCGGAAGTATAAGTGTATTCCAAAAGCGTATGGTCAATATTACGAATATGCTCATAGTCGAATTCATTGTTGTCACCAGGGCCTTCTCCGGAACCAATTCCACAAAAAACAGGAAAATGATTCGTATTTTCGGGCTGTTGCTCGTATTGGATGAATTTTTCAACTTGAGTGCTCACCTGCTCGACGGTTTCCGCGGAAATCTTGCCTATTATAATATCCGGATACCTATCGTAACCCGCCACTTCACCATAATAGTTGTCGCTGATGTTTCCTCCAATAATAATAGTTGGAAAATAGGCATTATCACCCACTAACACCAAATAGGCAAGGTCGTGTGTTTCGTAATAACTTGTAATATAGTCTTTAATGGCAGAACTGGTGTTTCCGACGTTGCTAAGGGAAACAATTTCAACGGAATAACCATTTTTTATTTTCCAGTCAGCATACGGTTGCATGGCTTCACAAAACACGTTAGGTGCGAGAATGAGCATGTCCCCTGTAGTTTCTTCAAGATTTTCGGCAGCTGTGGTATAATTTAGGAAATGGTTTTGGTAGATATTGTTGAAAATATGGGGAACCGAAGCTATTCTTTTAAAAGGCAGTGTGTTATTAAACTGAACTTCCAACGTAATGCTGGAATATGCCTTTAACTTTTTTTGAACAGGATTATAGGCAAATGGAAATACTTGGATGGCAATTCCCGTGAAATCTCTTAATTGATAGGATTCACCTATCAGGGCAACACTGTCTTTTAAAAAATAATCTTGCAAATAAGACTCACCCTTTGTATAGGGAATGTTTTCAGGATTGGTGTTTCGATAAAGTCTGCCTTTGGAAGGTGCGAGTTCGACTTGTTCCCTTTCGATATGGCTCGACGCAATTATTCTAACGGTTGGCTGACTGCCTTCTGGAATAATCAGCGAGAAAGCGGTTTCCAACAGCTCCGGATTACCTGCTTCTACTATAGGATACGCCCCGTTCATCTGAAGCCGGTACATGGTTGAACTATCAACATTTACAGGAACTAACAGGTACTCGGGAAAATCGATTTTCACAATGGCTTTTTCAGCGGAAGAATGCAGCAACGTGAATTGCACGCTTTTGCTTTGAGCAAGACTGAAGAAGACGCATAGTGTACAAAAAGTATATAGAATGATTCTTCTAAACATCTGGTTTTGATATAATTATTGATAATTTCAAAAGTGGGCAAACGTACATAAATTTTTCGATTGTTGGTGATGAAAATCACAGGCCTTTTATGGCTATGGATATTCTTTCCCAAAAGGTGATTTTAAAATCAGAAAATCAAAATTATTATGTACGTTTGCGGGCTCAATAATCAAGAAGCGTATGGAGAAAAAAGAATTACTATATGACGGAAAGGCCAAAACCATATTTGCCACTGAAGATTCGGACTATGTGATGATGTGTTACAAAGATGATGCGGTTGCCTATTTTGGAGTTAAGAAATCTTCTATTAAAAATAAAGGGAAATTAAATAGTCAGATTTCGGAAATCCTTTTCCGACATTTGGAAAAAGCGGGCATTCCAACGCATTTTGTCCGACGAGCGGATGACTCCTGCTTGCTGTGTAGAAGAGCGAAGCCCATTCCATTAGAGTTCATTGTGCGCAATGTGATTGCGGGTTCGCTGTCACGGCGATTAGATATTCAGGAAGGAACGTTGCCCCTTAACACAATTTATGAAATATGCTTGAAAAATGATGCTCTGCGTGATCCAATGATAAATCGGTATCATGTCATGGCTTTGGGTTATGCAACGGCTGAAACGTTGGACGAAATCCAAGTTCTGTTGGAAAAAGTCAACAAAAAACTGACATCCCTCTTTAAAATTTTGGATGTGGATGTGATTGATTTCAAATTGGAATTCGGGTTTGATAAAAATGGCCAAATAATGCTAATAGATGAAATTTCACCCGACACGGCCAGATTATGGGATAGCAATACCAAAGAGTGTCTTGACTCTGACTGTTTTCGTCGAAATTTAGGTGAAGTTGAAAGTGCTTACCAAAAAGTATTGGAACGTTTGTCAAGTTTATAATAGTCCAAGTATTTGTATTAACCTAAAACAATCTATGGTGGATAAGAAATCATTACGTCAGCAAATTCGAACAAGAAAGAAAGAGCATTCTTTTGAGCAGTTGAAGAGCCAATCGGAAATAATACTGGGGAAATTGGAACAGCATCCGGATTTTGTGCGTGCCCATCGCGTAATGCTGTATGCGTCATTGCCGGATGAGGTGCAGACACTGAGCTTCTTGGACAAATGGAAAAAGCGCAAGCAAATTATCTTACCCACTGTGGTAGGTGACGATATTATTCCTGTGGAATTAACCGCCGACAGCCAGATGGTAGAAGGCGATTTCCATATTCTCGAACCGGAAAACCATCCTTATTCCGGCTCCTTGGATTTGATAGTTGTTCCCGGCATGGCGTTTGACAAGGCAGGCCATAGATTAGGCCGCGGACGAGGTTATTACGACCGGTTCTTAATAAAATATCCCGACGTGAAAACTATCGGGATATGTTTTGATTTTCAACTGTTGGAATCGATTCCCACCGAATCACACGATCGTGTGGTGAACGAAGTCATTACTCTTTAATGCCGTATGCTAAGTCGCCGACATCACCTAATCCAGGGACTATGAAAGACTGTGCGGTAAGCTCTTCATCTACGGTTCCTATCCACAATGAACATAATTATTCGCCGAAGACGCGCTTGAAAATAGTCGGAACTTCCTTCATGTAATATTCAAGAGTGAAACATTGGGAGAGTTCTTCCGGTGTGAAATTGGCACAAATAGTTTCGTTTTGCAGCAGCAATTCCTGATAGTCTTCCCCATCGAACCAAGCCTTCATGGCGATGGGTTGCACGAGGTCGTAAGCGGCTTCGCGGGCAAATCCTTTGTTGATGAGGGCGGTCATCACACGTTGTGCGAAAATCACCTTGTTGGTGATATATATATGTTTTAGCATATTTTCTGGATAAACGACGAGATTCTCCAAGATTCTGCCGAAACGGTTAAGCATGTAGTCGAGGAGTATAGTTGCGTCGGGGAGCATGATGCGTTCGGCGGAAGAGTGGGAGATATCACGTTCATGCCACAAAGGGATATCTTCATAGGAGCTAACCATATAGCCGCGGAGGATGCGTGCGCAACCGCACATGTTCTCACTACCAATAGGGTTGCGTTTGTGCGGCATAGCAGAAGAACCCTTTTGGCCTTTACCAAAGGCCTCTTCAGCTTCGCGTAATTCGGTACGCTGCCAATGACGAACTTCGATAGCCATCTGTTCCATAGAAGAGGCGATAAGCGCGAGAGTGGCCATGTAGTGGGCGTGGCGGTCGCGTTGCAGCACTTGTGTGGAGATGTTGGCAGAATGGATGCCGAGTTGCTCGCAAACGTAGTCTTGCACGAATGGAGGCGTATTGGCGAAATTGCCCACGGCACCGCTGATTTTGCCGCATTCTACGTCGGCAGCGGCCATCTCAAAACGAGCCATGTTACGTTTCATCTCTTCATACCATAAGGCCCACTTCAAGCCCAATGACGTGATGTCGGCGTGAACGCCGTGTGTACGTCCGATGCATGGAGTGTCTTTAAATTCATAGGCGCGTTTTTTGATGATTTCCATAAAATGTTCCAAATCCTTGCGCAAAATGGCGTTGGCCTGCTTGAGCAGGTAGCC
>JAZUEE010000267.1:0-1560 GCA_045639985.1 Bacteroidales bacterium | reverse complement strand
GATTTTTTCATCCATAACACCCTTTGAGAAATCGGGTTTTTCACGGTTTTCTTTGGAAATAACGGAATTGGAATCCGCGTTGTTTTTTTGGGTACAACCGCTAAATAACATAACTGCTAAGGTTAAAAGGATTAGGTTTTTCTTCATAAAAAGGAAAATTTGAAAACGGGTGCAAAAGTAATCCTTTTTTGCCAAAATGCTTTTTGAAAAAATAGAATTATGTAACGCAAAGAAATGTTATTTTTGCCGCCTGTTTTTTGGAAAAATCAATAAAAAAAGAGTACCAATGAAAAAAATCGCTGTCTTCGCATCCGGATTCGGTTCCAACTTCCAAGCCATCATTGAAGCCGTCAAAAACAATAAGCTACAGGCAGAAATCGCCTTGCTTGTTTCTGACAAGCCCACTTGCAAAGCGGTAGAAAGGGCTCAGGAAAATCATATTGATACGTTTACGTTCACGGCTAAAGAGTATGCCGACAAAGCCGCCTACGAAACAGCCATTATGGAGGAACTGAACAGGCGCGGCGTGGATTACATCGTGCTGGCCGGCTATATGCGGTACATTGGCGAAGTACTGCTGACCAACTTTCCGATGAAAATCATCAATCTTCATCCGGCCCTGTTGCCCTCGTTTCCCGGTGCGCACGGCATTGCTGACGCTTACAACCACGGAGTCAAGGTTTTCGGCATCACCATCCATTTTGTAGATGAAGGAGTGGATACCGGCAAAATCATTGACCAGTTTGCCTTTCACGCCGAAGGAACAGAAACTCTTGACGAAATCGAAACGCATATCCATCAATTGGAACATCAATATTTCCCTATAACCATCAACAAAGTCATTAACCAATAACCATTCAACACAAAATTATGAATCCAACCATTACTCTTATCAGTGACTGGCGTTTGCGCGACCCCTATCTTGCTATGTTTAAAGGCGATTTGCTAACCGCCATTCCAGAAGCACATGTTATAGATATCACACACCATATAGATTTGTTCAATATCAGTCAGACGGCGTTTCTGATGAAGCAGAGTTACAAGCATTTCCCAGAGGGATCTGTGCATCTGATTTTGACAAATATTTCCAATACGTCAGATGCGTTGCCGGTAGTTCTTTATTATGACAATCACTATTTTATCAGTGAAGACAACGGTGTTTTCTTTTTGATGTTCGGGGAAAAAACAGAATTGGAGGGCCGTCAGCTGAAGGCAGGCGAAAACACCTCCACCATAGCCAATATGTTGACCTTGGCACAGGCCGTTTTGGAAGGCAGAGAGCAGAAAATTACGTTAGAATACAAAGACTTTAAGCGTGCGCTCAGTGCCGAGCCGATGAACATCATTCCCGAGCATACCATTGAGGGTGAAATCATCTACATTGACGCCGTCTGCAATGCGGTAACAAATATTCCCACCCAAATGTTCAAAGAAACGGTGAAAGATAGTCCCTTCACGGCATACGTGCAATCCAAAACCGAGTGGAAAATCCAAAAATATCATGAAAAATACGTAAAGGAAGAAGGTATCTATTTTACAAACAACGCCTTAGAACATATC
>JAZUEE010000266.1:0-12556 GCA_045639985.1 Bacteroidales bacterium | reverse complement strand
AAGCCGTTGTAGGTGCCGTGCGTGGTGCTGTCGGTGGCAGCCGCCGTGCTCAAGTGGAACTTGTTGCCGCCGTTGCCGCCCGTGGCGAGGGACATGATGCTGCCATCGCTGCAGAACGGATTGTCGGAAGTCAGCGTCAGGGTCAACGTGTCTGGTTGGGTAAGATAGCCGTAGGCCGTGTCGCGCGTGCCCACGTACTGGATGTTGTTCTGCAAAACGTACGTAAAGGTGTTCTCCACGTTGTCGTGCGAACCGGCATTGGTCGTGCCCAAGCAGGTCGGCGTGATGGTCAGCGTGTCGTGGATGCCCGTAACCGGGGCGAGCACGAACTTGTAGTCGCTGCCTTCCACCGCCGCACACGTGGTATCGCCGTATTTGACCGTGTAGTGCTCGTACTTCTGGCCCTTGTTATAGCAGTCAAACTGGTGGGATTCGGAAGAGATGGTGAGCTGCTGCGGATAGCCCTCGACCTTGAGTGTGCCGTTGACCGGCGTGATGTCGTAATTGGACGTTACGTCGTTGCTGTGCGCATCCAAGATGGTCACTGTTCCGACTATCGACGGCGGGGAACCCAATTCTGTCTGGTCGGCGCTGGTGACATCCGTAACGAGATTGTGGCCGCTCACCAAATCCAACGAGTCAATCGTATAACGTGGCTTGCTCATCTGCGAAGCGTTGTGCGCCAAGCCGTCATAGTAGAAGCTCGTGTCACGGGCGGTTACCGTGATCGGGCGCGGGTTGACGGTGAGCGTATAGCTGCAGGTTGCCGTGTCGTAATTCGGGTTGGTTGCACGAACATCCACGGCCACAGTGCCGACATTGGTCAAGGCAGGAGCCGTTTCGGTCCAATCCGTCGAAACAGTCTTGTATTCGACTTTAATATCATCGCCCTCAATTGGTGTGGTGGCCGTTGCCGAAGGTTGCATAACTAACGCATCATACACTTTCGTAATGGCCTCGCCCGTCGGGCAGGTCAGCGTAATGCAACTTGCCTTGGTGATCTCCTGACTGAAGTCGTAGGTCACGTTGTAGTTGCCGATGCCGTCTGAAGTGGCGAATGCCGTGGTGATGACGGCTTCCGCCGTGGCCGACGAGTCGGTATAGGTTCCAACTTTTGCCTCTGAAGAAGTGACTGTGCCGGCGATGACCGTCGCTCCGTTTTGAAGGCCTTCCACCGTATAGCTGTGGTTGGAAGCCGAGCATTCGCTTACTATCTCTGTTCCATCGTAAACCTTGGAGGTGTCCAATGTAATCGCAAGAGCACGTGGCATCACGGTGAGGGTGCCTTCCACTTTCGTAATATCATAGTTGTCAGCAGAGGTTCCCGCATTCAACGTATAAGTAAAAGTATTACTTGACGAACCCGCACCGGTTTGTGTTCCAGTAACGGAATACTCAGCACCTTGTCCGGAAACCCATCCGTCTTCCGAAACACTTACCGTACTATTTGTAAGAGCAGTGCCATCATAAATTTTTTGATCATCTGAAGATGTCAATTTTACAGCGCGTTTGTTGATGGTTTGTGTGAAATCATACGTTACTTCGTAGTTTGCAATGCCTTTTTTTGTGGCGAATGCCGTCGTAATCACAGATGCGTAGGTTTCAGCAGAATCAAGATAGGTTTGCGCAACGGTATTGTTGGTAGTTACCACACCGGCAGTAAGTGTATCGCCTTCCACCAAACCGGTAACCACCAATGTATCGGTCAAGGCGGTATAATCTGTAACCAATGCAGTAGCATCATACGTTTTACTATCATTGATAGCAATGTTGAGGGCAGCTTTGTTCACCGTAAGTGTGCCTATCGTTTCCACAGCAATAGGCGTACTATAACAATCGCCATTCTGCAATTCGTATGTAAAGCTGTTGGTTTGCGTACCTACGTTGGTAATGTGCGCGTCCGCATCGGCCTTGACAGCCAACGTGTCGTGGGTAGGCAATATAAAATATTGGCCATACGTGGTATCCACGCCTGTTTGTTCATTGTCATCAAAGGTAACAATATAATTGTAATCATGATGATCGATGCCATCATAAGTCCAATCTGTGGATGGAGAACTAATGACAATGGCTTTATTTGTTGGAGTAATGGCGAGGGTCCCCACAACAGTGTCAATATTGTAGTTTTGGGCAAGCGTGCCTTCAATGAATTCGTATTCAAAGGTATTATCAATCGTACCCACACGAGTAATGGATGCATGAGAAGTCAGTACAATACCTTCTCCTTCTGCAAATTGATCCCCATCGTAATCCACTTCAGGATCTGTAAGCGGATTGCCGTCATAAACCTTGGTGGCACTACCCTTCTTTATAATGATATGAAGCGGTTTCACGGTCAGCCAGCCCATACTTAAAACAGCGTTTTTATAATTGCTCGGATGGTCTATGGTGTAGGTAAAGCTGTTCTCAATGCGTCCGACATTGGTAATAGAGGCACCACTTCCGTTAATGCGGAGTGTGTCACCCGTTGCGGGAATCACATAATTGCCTTCGGAAGCCATCGGCACCCGCACGCCACCGAACATCACCGTGTAATTGTTGTTCGTCAACGGGGTCTTGTCATAGTATTTCTCATCACTTTCAGAGGAAATAGTAATCTGTTCCGGACGTTGGTTGATGACCAAGTCACCGGTAGCATACGGGGTGGCAATCTGATAATTGGCGGTGACATCCTGTGCGGGGTCGGAAGCGTCGTAAACGGCCAAAGTGCCCGTGAACACGCCCGGATAACGTCCCACCTCAAGATGAGTTCCCGTCGTATAGGTCAGACCCGCGGTCGTATGTCCCGAAGCCAGACCGGAAGCGCTATAATAGGTAACCTCGTGGTTTTGTCCGTCATAGTACAAAGCCAAACTATCACCCGTAATGGTAAGCGGACGGGCCGTCACGGAAAGTGAGCCCTCCGTCTTCGTCAGGTTGTAGTTCGTTTCCTTAAACGAAGACGTGGTAGTATAGCTAATTGTGTTGACCACCGTATCCACATCTGTCACGGTTCCTGTAACACTTATTTCGCCTATCACATCGGTGGAAGCAAATCCGTCACCGGTCTGGGTCAGCGTGCTGCGGACGAGCGGCGTGCCGTCATATACCTTGCTTGCACTTTGCGAAGTCAGGGTCACCGTTCGCTTAGTTACCGTCAGAGTACCTGGAACCAACAACTTGTTGGGATAGGTAGCCGTGACATCATTACCTCCTCCGTCAAAAATATGAATAGAAGCACTGTCTATCTTGTTCGGAACACTACCGGCATCCGTTATGGTTCCATTCACCGTTGCCGTAACGGTATAGCCTTCCGGCAAGCCAACGGTGGCAATAGCCCCATTGGTAAGTGCTGTACCATCATACATTTTGGAATCCGTAGCCGCACTGAAAACGATGACATTGTCATCCGTTCTGAGTGCCAAAGTGCCATATACCATCGTAATGTCATAGTTGTCATCGCTGATGCCACCGTTATGCGTGGTATCCGGCTTGTTTGAAATGGCACCAACCGTTGACAGGGTCGGGAAGTTGGTATATGTGATACTGTGTCCCGGGGCAAAACCGTCTCCGGTCACCTCAACCGTTTCATTATGGAGTGGACCATAAGACAGCAGTTCCACCTGCGTGGCAGTGGTCAGCACCACCGTACGTTTGGTGATGGTAACCGCACCGTCCGTATAATCAATATTATAGTGACAGGTTACCGTATCGTTGGGCAGTGTGACATCCGTGTAACGGCGAATCACGATGCAGGTATCAACCGTATTGCTGCTAACACCCACGTCTGTACGGCTTGCGCCCGTGATATGTACACGAAGATAGTCTTTGTAATCATCCGTCTCCTTTATCAGACGTTCGCCGTTGGAGAGTTCCTCCGGTGTACCGTCGTTGATTGTGAGTGTGTAGGTTGAAACCGTATGTTCAGCATTGTCATACATCGTGGTAATGCTGTTGGCAACGATTTCATAGTGGGTATCATCGTCTGCAATGGAGCATGAGGTATCTCCCGTCATACAATTATTGCCGTCTTTGACGCTTACGACATAATCGCCATCGGGAAGGTCCGTAAGTATGTAGGTGGAGTCACTTGCCAAAGAGTACGAGCGTTGTCCGGTGGAACCGCCATTCGTGCCTTGCCAACTCACGTAATAAGGTGCCGTACCGCCTTGAATATGTAGTTCAATGGTACCGTCATCGGCAGCATAGCAGTTACTGCTGTTGGCCGTAATATGGAACAGCAGGGAGTCAGGTTCCGTGATGACCACGGTATCGGTCAAATAGCAATCCCGATAGAGGATGTCCGTAACGGTGAACACGTAGGTGCCCGGTCCCAGGTTGTCAGCTGACAATGACCGGGAGATCGTATCGTCCGGAGCTTCCACATTCACCCAGCTGTAGTAGGGTCCGCAGCCCACGTCGCTAAAGCCACCCGTAACGTAAGCACGTGCCCAACCATCGTTGGCGCCCTTGCACTTCACATTCTCATAACCCGTTGACAAGGTTAGCGGTTTCGGAATGGAGAGTTCCAAGGTGACGATAGAGTCGCAGCCCGCACTTTGTGACATAAAGGTGGCGATATAGGTACCGCTTCGCATATAGGTCTTATTGGCCGCCTCCCAGAAGTAGGGATCTCCACAGGTATGCTCCTTAAGAAACAGCAGCTGCAGTTTATCGACATTGAAGACGTAGGTCTTGCTGTAATCATTGCGGGTACAGACCATTGTGTCCTCACCGCAGGTGTTAATGCCCACATTGCCATTAGCAAGGTCGGTGACATCCAAGATCTCGCCCGAACCGCTATGGTTCCAGACCACGTCATACTTGGTTTCTACCGTGAAAGGCGTACGGGTCTGCAGATGATGCTGGTTACTGAACAGCTTGACGGGGTTGGCCCCGACCAATGCCGCATCATTGTCCACCATTCCCTTAAGGCGCGGATACAGATCGTTTTCATATACCCAATATTCACTACCCAAACCGGACTGCAAGGATGTTCCCAGCATCCGAACGGTTTGCAGGTTGTCATAATCCATATTGGGGTTCATCTGCATATCATTATAAACAGCTTCAGAATAGGTGGTATTGTTACCCATAATGGCATTGGCTTCTCCATCTCCGCCATCCACCACGCCCGTATTGTAGGCGCAGGAGAGCGTTGACATAGCCCCGTAACCCAAAATACCACCAGTGTATTTGGCCTTGTTACCACTGACGTAATTGGTATTGTAGCAATGGCTGACAAGCGTGCCTGCAGGAGTTGCATCACTGGCTGTGGTGTTGACCGTACCCACCACACCGCCGACATTGTATGAGCCGGTATAGTTATTGCCATCCACTGTACCTGCATTGAAGCATCTGGTCAGCGTGCCGCCGGCCATATAGCCGCAGACACCGCCGGCATCCGCACCCACCACGGGCGCGGCATTGTAGCAATCGGATATAGTAGCGTTTTTGGCATAACCGCAGACACCGCCGATGTACCGACCCGTATTGGTGGATTTCACTCCCGTACCACTGAAGGAGCTGGCGCTTAATGTGCCGTTTTCCATATAACCGACCACACCACCTTGATAGGAAGAAGTCGTATGTGAAACCGCGGATGTGGTAACCGCACAGCTGTCAATGGTACAACTGACGGCATAACCTACCACACCACCGGCATACTGGCCGCTGATGGAAGACGAACTTACAAAGCAGCTGTCTATCCTGCTGCGAACGGCATAGCCGCAGACAACCCCCATGTAACTGCCATTGCCGGTTATGGAGACATTATCCATAGTCAGATTCTCCACACTGCCATCGACCACATAGCCGAACAGACCCGTATAATCGCCATTGTTGCGCTTGAGGTTGGAAACCGTTTTGTGGTTTCCGTCAAAATAGCCCCTGAAGCGTTTGGCCACGGAACCGTTGTTGCCCACCGGATCCCAATTAGTGTATGCACCCAAGTCCAAATCGGTATCCAGACGGAAATAGATATTATAGCCTTGCACGGGCAGTTCAATCCAATCCACATCATCTGGCGTTGTATGGAACGTATGGTCATCAATATCATAATAGCAAACGGAAGCACTGTTGATATAGTTCCTGAAATTGATGAACTGCTCCTGATCCTTAATGATAATGGGGTTGTCTTTGGTGATATTGTAAATGCGAATTTTCTTATAGTCCGAATCATTGACCGTAACGATCAGCGTGGCAGCAGCCAATTGGGGATGGACATCCAGATACTGCTGGCCGCCATCTGTGCTGATAGAAAATCCATTGGTATTCGTCAACTCCCAGTTCACGATGTCGGAACCAGACAGCACAGCCTGCGAGCTGACGCCATCCACGGTTTGCAACTCGGGCGTCGTACTTAAAAGTACCGGAGTGACAGCGGCAATGGCTGCATCTCTTGCCCAAGCGCAGGTATCGGTCCAGCGCAGACGCGGGTACATACCCGGCTCGTATATCCATTGGTCGCCCAAAGCATCCAATGAATTTCCTAACATTTCCTCTGTATTGAGGGCGGTGGAACCATCTGAAGTCGTCATTCCGGGCACCATCTGTCGATCGTAGTAACAGGTCGGTGACTGAGCGTGCACAGATACAGGGCGCACCGTTTGATAACCCGACACCCGCGCCACATTAATGCTGTTGGTGGCATACGTATGGGCTGTAATACCGGCCGCATTGGAAACACTTCTGCCTATAACCTCGCCGGCATTGAAACAGCGGTTAGGAACCACATCTGTAGCAGTGATACCGCCAGCCCATTCGCTGGTTCCCGTATGAACAATCGTTCCCAAATTGAAACAGTTATAAACACCTCCGTTGAACGTATAACCACCAAGGATGCCACCCGGACGATAAGAAGAAGTCACTTCACCGGTATTGTAACAATAATGTACGCCGGTATATTGTCCCGCAATACCGCCAGCAAAACCGGAAGAGGTTATCTTTCCGTGATTGTGGCTGAAACGGACGGTGGTGTAATTACCACCCGCAATACCGCCCACGGCACTACGGCCCTGCACTTCGGCCGTATTGGAGCAATAGGTGATATAGTACTTGGTGTCCGCACTGTTGGAATAGTGGTAGCCCACCACACCACCCACATAATTGCGGGCGCTCTTCACCAAGCCGCCATTCGTATGGCAGTTGCGGAAACTGCCGTAGTCCATTGCGCCGCATATACCGCCTGCGTGACCGCTTGCATCCGCGGCGGCAATGGTACTCACCACTTGGTTGTTCTCGCAGTAGATACTGTCAAAGCATATACTGTTGGCATAGCCCACCAGACCGCCCAAATAGATACCGGAGGTGGTAATGGAGCCCTGGCGGTTGCTGCAACAGCGCAAGGAGTCGCCATACAAATAACCGACCAAGCCGCCCACATAGTTGCCGGTAGCAGTAATGGTATCGCGCAGCAGATGACAGCTATCGACGCGGGCAATCAGATGGCCGCACAAGACACCTACGTAATTCTCCGCACCTGCAATGCGGGCATCTTCAAAGTCCAGATTGCGGATAAAGCCAGCAGTAGCCTTGCCGAAGAAGCCAGCATAGCTACCGCCCGCCATGCTCATATTGCGAATCACATTGTGTGAACCATCAAACGAGCCTTTAAAGTAGTTGGTTTCGCTGCCAATGGGTGTCCAAGGCACATCTTCTGAAAGGTCGTAATCATTGGGCATCAAAATAAAGGTAAAGCCCTCACCGCCAACGGGAACCTCAATCCAGACGGTTTCGTCGGTACAGGTATCGCCCGTTGAGAAGGTGGAGTCCGTGACATTGTAGTGGAAAGCAATACCCTCATTAATACCTTCGCGGAAAATCCTCAAGTTGGGAAGGTCTTTAATGACCATCTGGTCACCGCTCTGGAAACGCACTTCCTTATAATCGACGCCATTGACGGAAGCCCTGAAAGTGGCCACACCAATGGTGCCGGAGGGATGTCCTACATTCCCATTCAGGGAGATGGCCGTACCCGCGGTTCGACGCCACTGCACATTGTTGTCCGTACCCACCGTGAGGTCCTGCAACACATTGGTGACATCATCCACCACGGGAGTTTCGGCCGTCAAATCCGTATAGAGGATGACGGGCGAAACCGCAGCCAGTTGGGCATTGCGTGCCGTGGTGTCGTTACACGTGGTAAAATATTTCAGTTGAGGGTAGAGTCCATCTACAAACACCCAGTTGCTATCACACGCCGCATTGGCAGCTATCTTGTTTCCTTGCAACACTGTGCCCAACATACCCAAGGTAAGACTGTCCTTGCCCGCATTGAAGGTGGTATTGGGGCACATCTGCTTATCGTAGCAACTCTTAGTAGGGGCTGCCTGCGTACCGCTGAGGCCGCCATTGCGGGTAATGCCGCCTTTCACACGGCCGATGTTGTAACAATAGCTGACATTGCCCTGTCCAACAATACCACCCACGTAGGGGGCGCTGTTGCCCACCACCTCTCCGGCATTGTAGCAGTAATTGGCTGTGGTATTCTCCCCCGCTATACCACCGGTATTGCCGCCACTGATACTGCTGCCCGTAATACGGCCGGTATTGAAACAGTAGTTTAAGGAACCGCCATTGATATAGCCCACGATACCGCCGCACTGATTGCTGCTGCGATCACCCAATTGCTTAGCACTCACCGGGGCAATATTGTAACAATATTTAAATGTGGAACTTTGGGTACAGCCCACCACACCGCCAGTGGCATCATTGCCTAATACCTCGCCGGTGTTGCCGCAATAGCTGTAGGTTTTGTTGTTGGGGCTGTAACCTATCACACCACCGGTATTGGTAATACCATTTACCTCGGCACCTCTATTGTAGCAATAACTTGCATCACCCCAAGCCACACCTGCCACGCCACCAGTTCCCCAGTAAAACTCTCTATTTCTACTATATTTGGAATAAATCACGGATACCTTTCCACCTTGCGTGCTACAATCGTACAAATTGCCTCTCACATCACCTACCACGTAACCGGCCGCTATGGCTCCGCCGTATATAGTGGTATTGTTGTCTCCAAACAGCGTATCATTCTCGGCATAACAATGCAATACAGCGGACGAGGCAAGGCCTACCACACCCCCTATACAGATGGCACCAAAGTCATTTACCGACAAAGTGTTTTTTGCATAAATCGTATCCGAAACTGCCACACAATGACTAACAGTATCCTGACATTGGCCAGCCACAGCACCTGCGCAAAGAGCCACGTTTGTTTGTTCGGTATCCTGATACTTGCTACTCCACACATTGCTGCTATCCACACGACAGGAATCAATATGACCTTTATTGTAACCCACCATACCAGCAACAAAGTTTCCACCAGACATAGTAGCATTGACAACGCTGCACGAATCTATATTTCGCCCATTATATCCGGCCAATGCGCCCACATAATCTCCTGTGGTACTAATCTTCACATTTTCAAAATGGAGATTTTTCAACTTAGTTGAATCCGCCGTATAGCCAAAGAGTCCCAAATAGGATTGGCTACCTCCCACAATCGACATATTGCGGATGGTATGGTGGTCGCCGTTGAAATTCCCCTTAAAGGAGGGATAGTTCAGTGCCGACTTGAAATTTCCAATCGGGTCCCACGAGGTGATGGTGTCCATATCAATATCGGAGGTCAGACGGAAGGAGATGGTCTTGCCTCCTGCCGGCACGGGTATCATATTGTCGTTTTCCGGTATCAGGGCATAATGCTCGGCACCGGGTGTGGGATCGTAGAAGAAGATGGAGTCGCTATTGATACAGTCGCGGAAGTTCATCAGTTCCTCCAAATTACGCACAATAAACTCCTTGTCGTAGCCCACATAGAGTTCCACTTTTTTATAGAGGGAATCCTGCACGGCGGCGCCTAAGGTGACAATGCCCGTCCCCGTAATGGCAGCTCGGCAGTTGTTAACGCTGTCCAAGTCCAAGACCTCCCCTTCCTCTAAACTCCATTGGGTATTGGTAGTGGTGCCCGTACCCATCGTAAAGTCAGTGTTTACGGAAAGCACGTCTTCGCCTTCTGCAAGATAGACCGGTGTGGCGGCGGCAATGGAGGCGGGTTCGTTTTCAATGCCTTTAATACGAGGATACATTCCGGGGGTGAACACCCAGTTGCTGTCTGCCCCCAACTTGCCTTGGAGCAAGTCGCCCAGCATATTCCGAGTGGAGTGTTGGATGGCGGTGCCCGCAAATTCCGGACACATCTGGTTATCGTTATGGACATTGGTATGGGTAGCCAAGGTCGTCAAAGTCGTCCACTGCAGCTTGCCAATATTGTAGCAGTTGGTGGCGGTAACGGAAGAGCCACCAATGGCACCCAATCCCGTACCCGTTTTCACCTGTATGGGACCGGCGTTAATACTGTTGCTCACAGTAGCCGAAGTACCCGCAATACCTCCCACATTGGTAAAGTTCAAAGTCTGCAAATGACCGGTATTGAGACAATGATTTATTTTAGCTTCCGTGGCAGTTATTCCGCCTATGGTAACACCACTCACATTCGAGACTAAGTTCCCAACATTATAACAGTGATCTACTACTCTCCCCTGTGCAACAATGCCGCCCAATAAGGCTGAAGTACTTGCACTGGTTCTGCCATCAATAATTTGTGCATCATTTTCACAATAGCAAACGCTGTCCTTACAACTCAAACATTGACCTACTATCCCGCCTGCAGTTTTATCACCTTTAATAGTTCCTTTTGATGTACAATATTCTATCTTAGAATTTTCTATTCGAGCCGCTATACCTCCTGATAATGCCGTCCCGTATAATGAACCTATGAAATGGCAATTCTTTATTTTTGAAAATTCAGCATAGCCAACCAAACCACCCACATTGCTTTCCGAAAAATCAGAACAAACCGTACAATGCTCAAGCAGAACATTCAAACACTTATTAGCAATCAATCCATAATAATCATTGGAATTCACATATTTTGAGAAATCCGACGAGTTAGAGATATTAAGATGGTGGATATGGGCGTTTTGCAATGTTCCAAATAAGGGATTATGCAAATTACTTATCGTATGCCCTCCTCCATTATAATTTAGTGTGTCAATGGAAATAGAAGTATTACCTTCTATTGAAAAATACAATTCGAATCCCCATCTAACAACAGACCCATCTGATTTGAAATGGATGGTCAACGCACCTGAAGGATCCGTGGAAGTGAACGCAAACGCATGTGCAATTTGAAATGGTTGCAAAACATTACTAGTCCCTACACCTCCACAATAACTACCCAACGGATTGTCTTTTCCAATACCATTATAGATAGTTAACACATCACAATTGCATTTTTCAAAATTACCCGTTCCTTCAATGTGGACCTTTTGTCCAGGCGCAGCAGGTTTTAGCACCATTGTTCCATTATAATTATTTGAATAGCATCCTGCTGGCCCCAAATTGTCGTAAAGGACTCCGTCCCCATTAACAATAATCGTGTCTGTTTTGCCACTGACAGGCATTAAAAAAGACTTTTTATCATTAGTGGGGGCCATCACTATTATCGGATCATACCCCTCTATATGGTCTTCTGAAACAATCAGTTCAAAACCACTGGAAACATTACTATGATCTGAAGTAAACGAGAGCGTTAAAGCACCGGAACGAATATCATAGAGACCTTTCACGCCACTTCCAGAAAATGAGGCTAACAAGTCATCATTAATTGTAGTTCCATCATATAACTTCAAGAAATCACAATTTGTTTCTGTCGAGAAGGTTTTTATATAAAGATACAGTCTTTTTCCAATTGTTTCTGGAAAAAGTGTGAGAACAGAGTTCTCAGAATTACCATAATTTCCTGTCCCACCGGGATCTCTTATTATAGCATGCTTTACCTTACTTGTAGCAGTATTATTATGTGGCATATTAATAACCACATAATCAGAGTAATCTTCTTCCTCTGGTTCATCCAATGTAATGTCATTGGTTTGTTCAAAATAATTGCCATAACCGGAAGCATTCACCATCATGGTGTGTTGGTCATCGCGGGTATTGCTATAGGTACTGTCAGCGGGGCTGTAGTAGAAGGGATTACGGCTGTTGATACCGTCACGGAATTTGCCAAACTGCTCCTTATCTTTAACATAGAAGACATTTGCCATAGAAGGGTTCTCCACATTGAGTTTCACCGTCTTATAGGTTTTGCCATTTACGCTGGCAGTCAAATGGGTGGTACCGAAATAGTTCAGCGTAGCGGTACTGCCGGCAATGCTCACGCCAGCGCCTCGTTTCACCTGCCAAGCCACATCGGGAGAGCCACCCAACGAAAAGTCGCTCCGTACCTTAAAGGCATTTTCACCTGCCGCCAAGATTACCGGTGCGGCTATGGCATTGCCCACATCGGTACCGGCAAAGGCAGCCGGCACGGGATAGGCATTAGACGTATAGGTCCATCCTGCACCTAAGGTACCCTGCAAAGCTGTACCTAACAAACCGGCAGTATGATCACAACTCATTCCATGAGAATCAACATATATCATGTTAGTGTCCAACACGGAAGAGGGCATACCGGATGTCTGCATCAATACAGATTTAGAGCTGCAATTGGCTATAGAAAGACACTGAC
>JAZUEE010000265.1:0-5116 GCA_045639985.1 Bacteroidales bacterium | reverse complement strand
AGATGGAATTTCATCAGCAGTTTTTTCTTTCTCTGTTCCAGACTCTAAAGGTATCCCACCGGCAGCATTTGTAAAAAAGAAATTAACGGGAAAAATTCCTGCATCGCATTTTAAATATTTTTCCCGGGCCATTCTGCTTATGGTTGCTTCGTGAACTCCGATTTTTTCTGCAATATCCTTTTGCCTCAATGGTTTTAAGAATTTCTGTCCTTTTTCAAAAAAATCTTTCTGAACTGCAACAATTTCACTGCAGGCAAGAAGAAGTGTTCTCTGCCTGAATTCAATGGCATTTAAAAAATCATTTGCTGAACGAACGGAATCCATAATAAACCTGTGTTCCGAACGTTTTTTTTCGCTTTCTTCCGTAGATTTTGTCACCCGTTCACGATTCTCTGACAATTTCTGAAAATCCCTGGACACTTCAACCACAGGCAATAATTCATCATTTACACGCACTGAATAATTTCCGGTTTCCTGATCTTTTTCAACATAAACATCAGGTTCAATATAGCTGTTGCTGGATGGTGAAAAATTTCTTGCAGGAAAAGGATCAAGACTTCTGATGTATTTAAGTACTTCTTCAATATTTTCTTCAGAAAAATCCAGCTGATCCCGAAGAATAAGTTCATCCGCTGTGTACCATGTATAAGTTTTTATTTTTTTTGCAATTTTTGCAGGTTGAGGAGGATTTAAGAATTCAAAGTGACCTTTAAGAATAAAAAGAGCTTCTTCCGGCCCATCTCCCCTTATTTTTGCCTGAATATAAAGACTTTCTTCAATATTGTTGCAGCATGTTCCCACCGGTTCAAGTTCGTTAATAATGCCAATCATTTTTTCGAGAAGTTCCGGAGTTTGAGTGGAATCTTTTTCATCAATAAGGTTAATTGGAGAAAGAATGTGAAAACCTTTTGAATCCAGATTGTAGATAAGGGCAAGACCAAGCTTTTCTTCTGAAGGAGTATGATTTACAGAAAGGAACTGGCGTTCAAGATGTTCTGCCAGAGTTTCTGAATTATCTGGCGCAGACTCCAGCGCTTCCTGAAAGTTATCACTGGCTATAATTCCTGCCTGTGTTGCAGACCTAAGTTTTATATTATCAGGATTATTCAGCTTTTTAGTCGCTGACTTTATACCTTCTGTTTCTTTGTCTTTTGTTATTATGAGGGCAGGATTTTTTGAAACCGCATCGTAAATTTCCCGGCGCAAATCCTCACTTCCCATGGCAAGCATTTTTACAGAAAGAAGCTGCTGCTGACTCAACCTTTGAGTTTGACTCTGAGTCATTTTTTGATTTTGAGTAGTTCTCTGCTGAATGCTTAATGACGGAAAATCTGCCATAAATGCATTATATAACAATTTAGCAATTTTTGTGCCAAGAATAACATTTTGAAAAATAAGTTCTTTATGTACACTGAATGACGATTTCGATAAAATTGACGCAGAGGTGGTGGCTTTGTGCACGCCCACGCGCGAAGTTCCGAATCTTGCAGAAAAGATGTTGCAACGTGGCATTTGCACGGTAGATAGTTTCGATATCCATACGCAGATTTACGATTTGCGTGCCAAACTGATGCCGTTGGCAAAACAACATCAGGCGGTGAGCGTGATTTCCGCTGGCTGGGATCCGGGTTCCGACTCCGTGATTCGTGCCCTGCTGATGGCAATGGCCCCTAAAGGCATCACTTATACCAACTTCGGCCCCGGTCGTAGCATGGGACACACGGTGGCTGTGAAGGCGATCGCCGGCGTGAAGGATGCGCTTTCCATGACTATCCCATTGGGTACGGGCATCCATCGCCGCATGGTCTATGTCGAACTGGAGGACGGTGCCGATTTTAAAACCGTGAAGCAGGCCATCCTGCACGATGACTATTTCGTGCACGACGAAACCCACGTGGTGCAAGTCCCTTCTGTAGATGCTCTCAATAATGTGGCCCATGGTGTGAATCTGGTACGCTCCGGCGTCAGTGGCGATACTCACAACCAGCGCTTTGAGTTTAATATGGAAATCAATAACCCGGCGCTTACGGGCCAGGTGCTCGTTTCCTGCGCACGTGCCGCCGTCCGTATGAAACGGGAGGAAAGATTCGGTGCCTACACGATGATCGAAATCCCGCCGATTTATCTGCTGCCCGGCAATGAGGAGACTTTGATACGCCAATTGGTGTAGGCAAATGTGATGATGCGGTAACGTTAATCTCGTAGGGACGAAAATTTTTCGCCCCTACTCTTTGGTGTCTTGCACGCATCGTACGGAACAGCCCATGTATTTCGGTAAGGTCGAAGCGGACCCGAATATGACTTCGTAATTGACCTTTAAACAACGGTAATAGGCCGTCCCCATGTCTTGTTTGGTGGAACTCCAGAAACTGGCGTATTCGCGAAAATGGTCGTATTCGTTTAGTTCGAGGAACTGTCCGGCGGGAAGTGCTGAAAACCCAGTGGCGTTATTTCTCTCGGATTTATAACCGATGGAACATTTGAAAGGGCTATCTTGCCACCCGTTGGACGATGCCAATGCTTTGGCGAGGTTTCTGTTGTCGTTTCCGCATACGTATTCACTTTGGCTGCTGACAAAATCCGTCAGCTGTGTCCATTCGGCATCGCTGGGTACATGCCAACCGGTTGGACATAAATCTTGAGTATCTTTACTCGTTTTGGAAAAACCATGTATGCTGTTCGTTGCGGCCTGCCAGTTGTATAGATAACCATAAGTGGAGACTAACTTTTCATCATTGTTTGGCAAATAGCGGGTAGGGTATTCGATGACTGCGTCGGCATATAATGGAATGGGGGTTCCATCGCTGTAGTGGGTGGTTCTAAGGTTCTCTTTTGTCCAGCATTGTTTACCAATCTGCACGGTGGTGTACTTGTTCCCGTCGTAGTCGGTGATTTGAGATTCACCGCAAATGAACTTAGAATTGGATGAGGATGAATTCAAAAGGATGTTCCCTTGTGCAAATGCACTGGAAATGAAGGCGATTGCAAGAATGGATAAAGCGAATAACTTTTTCATAACATTGTGTTTTGAGGTGCTTTAGCTTAAAATTGAGCTTGCAAATATAATAAATATAGTACGGTTGGTGACGTGGAATAATTTTTTTGATTTTGTTGTACAACTTTTGTATTTTCGCGGCCTTACTTCAAACAACATAACTATGGGACAGAAACTACCAATCGGCATACAGAGTTTTGAGGACCTGCGAAACAAGGGCTTTCTTTATGTAGATAAGACCGCTATTGTATATAAATTGGTGACAGAAGGCAAATACTACTTTTTGTCACGCCCGCGCCGTTTCGGAAAGAGCCTTTTGTTAAACACATTGGAGTCGTATTTCCAAGGTAAACGCGAGCTGTTTGACGGTCTCGCCATGACCGAGCTGGAAAACGACTGGATTGAATATCCGATTCTGCATCTGGATTTAAATACGCGCAACTATTCCGCGAAGGAGAGTCTGGATGCCGAACTGAACAAACATTTGGAACTATGGGAATCCAAATATGGCGATGCTTTTCGTGATCGCAGTCTTGAAGAGCGTTTCACCCAGATAATACGTTTGGCTTACGAAAAGACTGGCCGTCAGGTGGTGATTTTGGTTGATGAGTATGACAAACCGCTGTTGCAGGCCATCGGCAATACGGAACTTCAGGATGCCTACCGCGCCACCCTGAAGGGCTTCTACGGTGCGCTCAAGTCCATGGATGGCTGCATACGCTTCGCCTTCCTCACGGGCGTGACCAAGTTCGGCAAGGTCAGCGTGTTCAGCGACCTGAACAACTTGGAAGACATCTCTATGCTGCCACAATACTTCGACATTTGCGGTATTTCCGAAGAGGAGCTGCGGAAAAATTTTCCCGTAGAAGTATCCGAATTGGCCGCAGCCCAAAATATAACGATTGATGAAGCATACGTCGCACTTCGCGAGAATTACGATGGCTACCATTTTTGCAAAGAATCGCTGCCCGGTGTCTATAATCCGTTTAGTCTGCTTAACGCACTCAAGAACTCCATTATAGATTCTTACTGGTTCGAGACCGGCACCCCGACCTACCTGATGGAACTGCTCAAACAGCACCAGTACGTGCTCCCCAATTTGGAACACGAGGAACCCGATGCCGACACTTTGAACAGCGTGGATATCGCCTCCTCCAATCCCATTCCCGTCATCTATCAAAGCGGTTACCTGACCATCAAGGGCTATGATCCGGATTTCGGTCTTTATCACCTGGGATTCCCGAACAAAGAGGTCAAACAGGGCTTTTTAAAATACCTGATGCCCTACTATGCCAACACCGTGCAGGGCAAGTCCGCTTTCGAAATCAGCCGCTTCGTGCGCTCCCTGCGCGGGGGCGACATTGAGGGCTTCATGGAGCGATTGCAGTCGTTCCTCAGTGCCTGCCCATACGAGTTGGAGCCTGAACAGGAACGCCACTTCCAAAGCGTTATGTTCATCCTCACCGCACTCTGCGGCTACCAAGGGCAAATTGAGGAACATACCAACAAGGGCCGTATGGATATGACCGTGCAGACGAAGGACTACATCTATATCTTTGAGTTCAAGTTCAACAAGTCGGCGGAAGAGGCCCTTGCTCAAATTGATGAGAAGGGCTACGCCGAGCGCTTCCAAAGCGACGAACGAACCCTGATGAAAATCGGCGTGAACTACAGCACCGCGGAACGGAACATCAATGCGTGGGAAATCAAGAGATGATGAATGAAAAATGACCTATACGTTGAGAAACTTAGCAAAAACACCAAAATTATAATTCAAGTTATTAACTTGATTTTTTAATTATGAAGAAATTATTCTTATTAACAATGGTCGGTCTGCTCTTTGCTGCTTGCGAACGGCCAGAACCGGAACAGAACATTATCCGTAATGCAGTAAAAGATGTGGACGGCAACAAATACGATGCCGTAAAAATCGGCAAACAGGTGTGGATGGCCTCCAACATGAAGACCGAACACTATGCAGACGGAAGTGAGATTCCAATGGGAGGAAATACCTCATCAGAGACAGAACCATACCGTTATTGTCCTGATGACAACTCCCAGAATGTGAACGATTACGGCTTTTCAGTCCGCTGTCTTCGCGATTAGAGCTGGTGTGCCAAG
>JAZUEE010000264.1:0-3030 GCA_045639985.1 Bacteroidales bacterium | reverse complement strand
ATGGCTACGATCCGACTTGGCTTGAAGTGGATGATGTTGCAGAACTTTATAGCGAAATCGGCGATACGCTGAAAAAGAATTATTCGGGTTGCCGCGCCTTTATGATAAGCTCTGATATGGCCGCCTTGAAGCGTGTGGGATTGCGACCAGATCAGAAATTCATCCTTTTCAACGGCCCGTTGGAATGCCGTTTTAATGGATATGCGCTGTTCGAAGGCGACCATAAAAGTTTTGTTGCCCATAAAAACAAGTAATTGACTATGAAGAAAAAACTGCTGATTGGCATTTTGATGATGATGGTCGTTGCTTCGCACGCACAAACCAAATACAGTAACGAGTTTATGTCGTTGGGTATTGGGGCTCGTGGCTTGGCGATGGCCAATACGCTCTGTGCGGTTTCTGACGATGTCACTTCGGCTTATTGGAATCCCGCCGGCTTGACACGTATGGACAAGCGGTATCAGCTTTCGTTGATGCATGCGGAGTATTTTGCAGGCATTGCCAAATACGATTATGCCGGCATCGGTTATAAAATCAATGACCATTCCGCTGTGGCTCTTTCGTATATCCGGTTCGGTGTGGATAATATCATGAATACGACGGAATTGATTGATGCACAAGGGAATGTGGATTATGATAGAATCTCCTATTTTTCCGCTTCGGATAATGGATTTTTATTGAGCTATGCGTACGGATTCGAGAAGGTTAAAGGGCTGTCTATCGGCGCCAATGCCAAAGTCATATACCGTAATATCGGGAAGTTTGCCCACGCATGGGGCTTCGGATTGGACTTTGGTTTGCAATATGTACGCAACGGTTGGCAGGCCGGTGCCTTCCTTCGTGATGGTACTTCGACATTTAACGCATGGAACTATCAGCTGACCGATGAAATGATGGACGTGTTTCGCCAAACAGGTAATGAAATACCGGAAAATGATTTGGAGTTGACCGTGCCGTCTTTGTTGCTTGGAGGTGCCAAATATGTTGATTTTGGAAAAGGTTTCAATGCCACTTTTGCCTTGGGTTTGGATTGCTTTTTTGACGGCAAACGAAACTCGCTTGTCAAAAGTAAGGTGATGAGCATGGATCCGCATTTCGGAATGGAGTTCGGCTATAAAAACATTGTCGCGATTCGGGCCGGCATTGGGAATTTTCAGCAGGAGTTGGATTTTGACGGAAAGAAAAATACCACGCTCCAGATCAATTTGGGCTTGGGCGTGTGCATTAAAAATGTCGTAACCATTGATTATGCGTTTACCGATATCGGCGATATCTCCATTGCCCAGTATTCCCATATTATTTCGTTGAAATTGGCGATCGATAAATTTAAAAAAACAAAGTAATTATGATAGAAATTGAAGACTATCCCTATACGGACGTACAACTTAAACAACGGTTGGATAGTGTAATAAAAGCTTCTGAAAACAATATTGATGAACAAAAGGCCTATCGATTTATATTGAATTGCATCGATTTAACGACGTTGGAAGGATCGGATAATCAATCGGTGGTAGATAATCTTTGTCAAAAAGCTATCTCTTTTAGAAATGAAAAAAAAGGCGTCTTGCCGGTTGCCGCCGTATGTGTATATCCGCCTTTTGTGGAAGAAGCCAAATCCGTATTGATGGGTTCCACCGTGAAAGTGGCTTCTGTTGCGGGCGCCTTTCCTGCCGGCCAGTTGCCGATAGAATTGAAATTGGCTGAAGTGAAATACGCGGTGCAGCATGGTGCCGATGAAATTGACATGGTGATTTCCAGGGGGAAGTTTTTAGAAGGCAATTATCAGGAGGTTTATAATGAAATAAGAGCTATTCGCGAGGTGTGTAAAAATGTCGTGCTCAAGGTTATTTTGGAGACAGGCGAGTTGAAAACTCCGCAAAATATATATAAGGCGTCCCAAATTGCCATGGTGGCAGGTGCGGATTTTATTAAAACTTCCACCGGTAAGATCGCGGTGAACGCCACTCCGGAAGCGTTTTTGGTTATGATGGATGCCATCAAAAGACACTATCAAAAAACAAGGAAAAAAGTGGGCGTAAAAGCGGCCGGAGGCATCTCAGATTCCGAAAATGCACTCCTGTATGTGCGTCTTTTAGCCCAAATACTTGGTAAAGATTGGCTCACAAACACTTATTTCAGGATAGGTGCAAGCCGCTTGGCAGGTAGGGTTTGGGAAAAGATTCAATAAAAAAAATTGTAATTGTTGGAAAGTGAATAAAATAATTGTATTTTTGCGGCCCAAAAAAAAATGATTCTATAACATTAAAATTTAGCAACTATGACGAAAGCAGACATCGTTAATGAAATTTCCAATAAGACTGGTTTTGACAAAAACAGTGTTCAAACCATCGTTGAAGTATTTATGAGCTCTGTAAAGAACTCTATGGTAGGTGGTGAAAATGTTTATTTAAGAGGCTTTGGTAGTTTCATTATCAAGGAAAGAGCTATGAAAACGGCTCGTAATATTTCCAAACACGAAACCATCACGATTCCTGCCCACAATATTCCGGCATTCAAACCGTGCAAAACTTTCGTGAACGCAGTTAAAAAATCTACAAAATAATCAAACAATTTAAATCTATTTATTATGCCAAGTGGTAAAAAAAGAAAAAGACATAAAATGTCCACTCATAAGAGAAAAAAACGTCTCAGAAAGAACAGACATAAAAACAGATAGTCTCTTATGAGTTTAAAGAAATGAAAACTAAATGAGATGCTTTGGCGTTTTGTTTAGTTTTCATTGTTTTTATATAAGTGTGAATATGAGTGAAACGGAAATAACGAAAGAGATTGTCATAACTACCCATACGACAGGCGTTCAGGTGGCTCTTTTGGAAGATAAGAAATTGGTGGAAATCCACAATGAAAAGGCCGCTCTTGATTTCGCAGTGGGGGATATCTATTTGGGTCGCGTGCGTAAAATCATGCCCGGCCTGAATGCCGCATTTGTGGATGTTGGGAGCGATAAAGATGCCTTTTTACATTATCTTGATTTGGGAATATACGCACGTACGGTAAACGCCTTTGTCA
>JAZUEE010000263.1:0-9883 GCA_045639985.1 Bacteroidales bacterium | reverse complement strand
ATCAATATTATTATATTGTACAGTTGGTTCATGGACAACTGTTATCGGTGCTTCCTGCAACGGATATACATTGGTCTGGCGTGCAATTACAACTGTGCGCTCATCGGCTATGTCCCAATCAGTCCACGACAAATGCAACGCGTTACCTTCTTTTATGTTATGGTAAGCTTTCAGCGGTAACATATCCAAATTGAAATCCACAATCGAGGAAGTCTCTTTCAGCATCTGACTTTCCGCAATCCATAATGCGGTGGTCGCAACATCTACGGCAAAGTCGTTGATCTCTATGCCATAAAACTGATGAATGGAAACTTTGACCGGATTGACCTCGTCAAATCCCATTTTTACTTGGCCTTTGGTTTGAATAAGAATGGCTTCGTTTTCCAAACGGCGTAAAGACAAATAGGTTTCCGTCAGGAAGTTGCCGCTTCCGCAAGCGGGGTCCAAGAACTTCAGTTTAGATAGTTTGTCCTGGAAATTGGCAGCTCGTCTTGCTTGAATCTTTTCGACTTTCTCGGCTTTTATTTCATTCAATTCGCGACGCAAATCATTGAAGAACAGAGGATCAATTACTTTATGAATGTTCTCTATGGAGGTATAATGCATTCCTCCCGAACGACGCGTTTCCGGATTCAGCGTCGATTCAAAAACAGCACCAAATATGGTTGGACTGATCTCGCTCCAATCAAAATCGTCAGATGCCTTTTCAAGAATCAACGCACAAATTTCATCCGTAAAATTCGGAATTTCAATGTCGCAATCGGTAAACAGTCCACCATTCACATACGGGAATGCCAACAACGTTTCCTCCATATATGGATCTCGCTCTTCAACTTTGGTATCAAGAACTTTAAACAAATCTATTAATGCTCGACGGAAATTTCGAATATCAAATTCCGACATATAATCGTGGAACATTCTTCGCTTTCCAAACACGCCGGCATCTTCGGCATACAAACAGAACACCAAACGAACACAAAGCATATTCAGACTGCGAAGCGTTTCGGCACTGGTTGGATCTTTGTACTGTGGCAACAACGCATCGTAAATCTTACCCACCAAATCGCCAGCTTTAATGCTCACTTCCATCTCCTTTTGCAGATGAGTATTTCCCATATCGGTCAAAAACGAAAGTCTGTAATATTCTCTTTCAAAGTTTTCCAAAAGAATCTCAAACGGCTCACCATTGGGATTTTCCATATCATAAACCAAAAACGAGCGGAAATTGCTCACCACTACCCAACGCGGACGCATCGAATAGGGCAACTCGTTAGCATAGCGTTTGGCCTGTTGAAACGGTGTAAGCATTGATCCGTCACTCTGTTTATAACCCTTGTGCAAATCAATATCACAACTCTTTTGTTCTATCAGAACCTTAGTAGCATTGATA
This sequence comes from Bacteroidales bacterium, assembly GCA_045639985.1. GTDB lineage: Bacteria > Bacteroidota > Bacteroidia > Bacteroidales > WCHB1-69 > F23-D06. The sequence goes on along the minus strand of JAZUEE010000263.1, from coordinate 8,493 downwards.
TAAGCATCAATAAAACCAACGTGAGTGAGTTGCACGCGCTTTTCAAACTCTATGAACTTCTGCGGCTCCGCAACTTCAAACACAGACTGGAGCAACGACATCCAAAAAGATTGGGTTTCGCTTTTCTCGTATCCGCGATTTTTCCATTCTTCTGCGAATGTCTTTGCGGCAATTTGTTGCTCCTGCGTAGTTTTCATAGAATTATAAAATTATTGTTGACGTTTGATAGAGTTTTGATGGAGTATTTCCAAAAACTGTTCGATAAATTCGACGTATTGCACATCCTGACCTGGTTTAAGATAACGTTCTCGTACCTGTTGCCATTGTTGCGGCTGCACGACCGGAAGATTATTTTCCTTTTTAATGCGTGCGATTTCATCTACAATACGCATACGTTTGGCCAACAGTTCACTGAGTTGGGCATCCACATTTTCAAGTAGGGCACGCTGCTTGACCAATTCAGGATTGGAGATGTTATTCTTAAAGCTCAAATTTCGTAACAATTGCGTCCACAATTTCGGCGTCAATTGCTGAGCCGAATCGCTCAACGCCTGCTCTGGTGAGCAGTGACACTCCAACATCAAGCCATTAAAACCGTAGATGAGAGCCAATTGCGCTATTTGCGGAATCCAGCGCGTATCACCGCAAAGATGCGAAGGATCGCATAAAATGGGCAATTCCGGGTAACGGACTTTAAGATCAATGGGAATTTCCCAGCACGGCGCGTTGCGATAGACGTTTTCGTTGCTATCCGCGAAACCGCGGTGTATGGCCATCACTTGTGCGACATCGGCTTTCAGGAAGCGTTCGACATTACCGGCCCAAAGTTTCAAATCCGGCACTATCGGATTCTTCACCATCACCGTAAAAGGCACCCCTTTAACGGCATCGGCAATCTGCTGTACCTCGGCAGGATTCACGCTTGTACGCGCGCCTACCCATATTGCAAAAATCCCATGCTTAGCGCAAAGTTCGACCTGCTGCGCCGACATCACCTCCGTGCAGACTTTGAACCCGTATTGGCGCTGCACCTCCGCCAACCACGGAAGTGCTTCTGCTCCCGCTCCTTCAAAACTGTCGGGATGGCTGCGCGGCTTCCATACACCTGCTCGAAAATAATCCAACGTCACCCCGCCTGCTTTCACCTCATCTGCCAACTGCTGAGCAGTGGTTTGTACCTGTTGCGCATTTTCAGCAGCACAAGGACCCGCTATCATCAAAGTCTTCATCACTTAATAATATTAATGTACTCAAACTCCATTAATCCTTCACCTTTCATCCTTCATCATTCATCCCTACTCTCCTCGTTTTCCTCTGGTTCTTCAGCATCTTCCTCCAAATCTTCAGCCGTAAAGTAATTCTTTACGAACTTGTTCTTCCAGCCACGATTGCCCAATTTATAAGAAAATGAAGGAAGTCCTTTATCCTTATCGGGAGCCAAAGACCGCTTCTGAGGTTTGGTATTCTTAATGGCATCATTGAAGTTCTTATTTGAAGAAAAGGCCGATACAACATTATTATCAAATTGGAAATAATAGAATTGCTCGTCAAATTCAAAATAGACGTATAACTTGTTGCGGGATCCTCTCTTTTCGATTACAATTCGACCTGGGACCATCTTATACACGGTCTTTGAGCCACAGACAATCAGAGGCAAGGAAGTTTGCGATTTGAAAGTGGAACGTTCCTTATCCCAACTGAAATCGATATTAGAAAACATAAACATTATCTGCAATGCATCAGGTAAACGACGATTTGTCCCGAGTGCTGTATTACGCGTATAACGTTCATACTCTGTTTTACCCAAAATATCGTACAATGCTTGGTCGTACGCAGCATCTTCTGACACATCAACGAAGTTTAGGGAAGTAGAATTTTCCAAATCCTTATTCATCAATCGCATACTTTCATCGTTGAAGAAAAAGTCAATGGACGTGGTGGCATGCATTTCGGCGGAGTCCGCGGACATGAAGTTGACGATGGAACCGTTGGTATGGAAATCGACACGACCGAGTTTGGCACCCATATCGATAGCACCCACACCCGTTGCCACACAGTCATCCGTACGCAACGTAATGATATTGCCGCGGGCGGTAGGGTCCATGAGTTTCTCTTTGGAGGCCGCTCTAAATTCACGGGATTCCTTGTCGTATGTAATATAGCCATAAACGCTGATGTATTCCGCATCGTTGCGCTGATTCTTCGCATGACCGAAAGCAGTATAAATTCTACCCGTTGCATTAGAAGAGGCAATTGCCACTTTGACAGGGAGTTCGTTCATATCCTTGGTCCGTTCGTGAATTTGCAGCATAATATTTTCAGGATCAACCTGTTGCAGAATCTTCATACGGGCATGTTTCACCGTATCACATCCCGTTCGTATTTCCACACCACCAAAATAGGAAAGGAATGGTTGCGTGCTATGCAACTCCGCACGGCCGTCAAATCCGAATTGGTCGCTGAATTGGAAATTCTTCTCCAATGGAATCTTAGCTTCTCCAAATGTTTCTTTAATGTAATACACCGTATCAAAATAAAGTGTCTGAACATTTTTTTCCGCATCTATATAGTCGTAATAACCATTGGCATAAAAACGAGTAACGGTTTTGATTTTCGTGTTGCAATTATACAGTTCGTGATATTTGTTGTCGCGGCCGGCCAATATTCGCGAATTTTTCAATTCATCCATAGCAGCTTTCAGCCGTATGGTGACATCTCCATGCTCCGGCGTAATAGCCGCGTCACCAATATTGATATAACGGACACCATGTGCGTTGATAACGTTTTTCGTAAAATCAAATTCCGCATTGAGCGCACCGAATCTATAACCGACAGACAAGTCTGCGGCATACATTTCGTTAGCCGTTTCGCTGTGCATATCTACCAATTCGCGAATCGGTGTATTGTCAATATCCGTATCTTTATAAGGATCGTCCCATTTGAAACGAAGAATAGTGGAATCAATCGGATCCCAGAAAAACTCGGATGCCGTTGCTTTGATTTCATTTTTCACAAAATAAACCGTAGATGCCTTTCCATTCGCCACAAAATGGCCCTCTCGGGTTTTGAAATCCACATGGGAATTATAATTATCTGTCGTAAACGCAATGTTGTCGTTACCATTACTGATGTCATAAATTCGCAAATCAGAGGTGTCGGCCTGCACCTCATGATGTTTGAAAGCAAAAAGATTGGAAGTGATATCCGCACGATTGAACTTGAAGACACCCGTGCCAAACATGCCATCCGGCGTAATTTTGGAGTTGCCGACCAATTGTGTTTCATGGAAAATATCAATCGGATTCTTTATCGTATTGATGAACATTTGATCCTGATAGGGTTCCCAGTGGAGATAGGCATCATCCACCGAAGCCGGCGGGAACTCCACTCCCGCCATCTGTTCATCTACACGATGTTTGTCGGCGGCACCATTTGTAGAATCCAGATAGAAGACCAAGCTATCAGACATCGTATGTGAGGTAATATAGTCGATAGTACCTTTACCGCGCAACCCTCTGTTACTTAAATCCACAATACCTTGATACGAGCCCTTCCCTTCATACATGGGCAATCCAGCGGTTTTATGACGGAAACCCAACGAGAAATCCGGACGTATTTTCAAAGGTTCGGGAATATCAGGGAAAATGCCTCCCGAATATAGGGCTCCTGTAAATCGCATGGAATCGATTTCAAAATTATCCAGATTGACTACGCGAAACTGATTGACGGCATAGAAGAAACGGTCGCGAGTATATACGCCGTTCAGCACGTATGGTTGATCGTAAAAGACTTTTCCTCCTTTGCGGGCTTCAAAAATCGGATAATCCGGATAATCGACCATACCGCTTTTGTTACCGGGAACATCAATAAAGAGTGTTCCTGACAACTCCTCAATTTGGCTCTTCACACGTTGCAATTTGTAATCACCATACATATCCATCGGACCGTTTTTATCTTCCACATACATAATCAACGTATCAATGACATCCATATCCACAAGGAAACGATCGTAATCAAATTTACAATTATGCGAAACAAAGTCAAACAAGCCGCCTATCACACGACCCGAGAAAACCATATCACGATTTTTCTTCACAGTCACTCGCTCGTTCATTGGATAAACGTTAACGATTTGCGGGTCACTAAGCACGAAGAAATCGCATCCCGTGATTTTCAAATCATTGGTTAGCAAATCCATAGAAGCATAATGGGTTTTCGATTCCAACCGGATATAATCATAATCCCTTTTTTTCACATGATTATTCAAATAACGCGCGATTTTGCTTCGATAGGAGAGTTGGTTGTTGTTGATATCGTATTCAATAAACCCACGAGCGGCAAAGTCAATCATCATGGCTTTGATGTCCAATGGCGGCTTGTTAAACCAACCTATCACGTCTTCTATCGTAACGGGTTCATAGTTCGTACCACTATACAGTTGCCACAACGTATATAGCGGGTTCTCATTATTGAAACCGGCAATTTCGTGCATCACACCTTCATCATAATAATTATACGATTCAAAAAAAGCGGAATGTTCAGCCGTTTGTCCAACAATAGGTTTGAACTCTACCCGTTCTTCCTGCGTATTCCACTGCACAGACTCGACAGAGATTTCCAATTTATGATAGGAATCAAAAAAAGGAGAGCGCCCAACGCCTTGTTTGGGCCTCGAAATCAACAAATCTTTGGTCTCGTTATTGTATTTGAAATTCGCAGCTGGGTGATAAATAGAATCCTCTTCCAAATAAATAGAAACTTTGGCATCTTCTGAAAGCAAGTTCGTCGGTTTGATTAAGAAACTATGCGACAAGGCACGGATAATGACTTTGTCATTCCGGCGAATAGTGACCATACCAAGAGTATCGCCAGAAGTAGTGCCATAGACAGACGCGCCGCGCAAGTCAAAGCCCCCCACATAATCCACATCCGGATAAAGATTGGGAATAGCTAATGTTCGATTATTACTGACAAAGCGCGGATAAGTGGCTTTCTCCGCCGTTGTAGGAAGTGTGGCTTTATAATCTATCCGCCCTATAATAGGATGGTCAAATAGGTCGGGATAATAAAAAGTAGTATTGTACGCCGTAACATTCGGATAGCGCAAATCTATTTCATAGTTATTTAAGACAGCATGCACGTTTTGGTCAAGGCCGGCACGATCCCAATAGACCTTACCACCGTTCGCACTAAATTTCAAACGAGCAGGATAATAACGACCCTTTACATCCGAAATTTCAATACTGTCTTTTTTCGAAGATGCAATCAGATTAATGTCAGAAAAGTCAAAGTACGGTTCTTCATCAAAACCCATTTTGTCGGCCCAGCCCATGGCCACCCATCTGACATTATCTTCTTTATTAAGGATTTGATTTTTAAAAAACAGCGAATAAAGCTGCATTTTTTCAGCAAATGATGTGATGCTATGAGTGGCATGATACTCCACAAATTTGTTCCACGTTTCCACATCATCGGCAAAATCGCTATTGGTAAATGCCATATAGGCATGAATATAGGAAGCAAATTGAGGGATGGGTCTGAATTTTCGCCGGAGCAGTTTGTTGGACTCCTCCAAAAATGCCATTTGGGCTTCACCTCCAATAGATGTATTCCAATAATTTGTAAACTCTTCTAAGAGCGCATCGGCCTCCTTCTGGCGATCTTTATTGACTGTTGAAAGATATTGCTTCATTTCCTCCACCGTTTTGGTTGGATCATTGGAAAATGAAGAAAAACGCTGTGCTTGCACCATTAAGGCCGAGCACAGCATAACGAGTAAAACGATGTATTTTTTCATTGTTAAGCTTTGCAGAATTTAGCAGCCACCCATTGGTCTTTGACTTTGTGGGACACATACTTCATCCCATTCTCAAGGCAGCATTGTTTGATTGCTTCAAGATCTTTGCCATCATAAAAACCACTCATAAAAAGCAGGCCCTGTTCATTGAGACATCCAACATACGTGGGTATGTCATTTAAAAGGATATTTCTATTGATATTGGCTAAGATAATGTCATATTTTTCGGCACCGAGGATAGAAGCGTCACCGAGAAGGACTTTAACCTCTGGGCAGTGGTTATGTTCAACATTTTCCAAACCATTGCGATAAGCCCATTCATCATTGTCAATTGCTGTAACTGGTGTCGCGCCGCGCATGTGGGCAAGGATTGCCAATACGCCGGTTCCTGCCCCCATATCCAAGAGGGCTTTGCCTTTGACATCGGTTTCCAAAACATATTCGGCCATCTGATAAGTCGTGGCATGTTTGGCCGTGCCAAAAGACATCTTGGGTTCAATGATGATTTCAAATTCCGCATCCGGACGAGCAGGATGGAAAGGTGCTCGTACATAACAACGGTCAGCGATAGTGACAGGCGTATAGTTGGCCTCCCACTCGGCATTCCAATCCTTGTCGGGCATCTCCTGCACCGCCCAAGTCACTTGCACATCGGAGTAACCGTGATTTTCCGCCACTTCGCGAACTGCAGCCGCATCATAATCCTTTGCGGGAATATAACAGAATAACTCATTATCATTATCGCCATCCATAAAGCTGTCGCATCCTACGTCTGCCATCATAGATGTAAAGATATCCTTCCACGGATCACTCGGCGTAATTGTGAGTTTGATTTCCAAATACTGCATATCTGATAGGTTAAAGGGTTGGTTTAATTTTGTTGAAAGGGATGTTGATTACATCTCAACAGGACGGCCGTTCAAATTGAACCACAGAATGTCTTCCTCATTAGTTTTTTTATTCAATATGAAAACCTTGTAATAATTCAATTTTTCGGCTATTTTCTTAACAGAATAATATTCTGTAACTTTGCAATTCTTATAGTTCTTCTTGATATAATCCTGAATGGTTTCAGAAAGATTGTCCAGTTTGCCCATTACCATCGTTTCCACGACTTCGCCATAACTATTGAAAACGCAAATCTCTTTACCGCGAGCACTAAAATAGACGGCCTGGTAATTCATGTTGCCATCTTCTTTCCATTCAACATTGGTCACACGAGGGAATTTAAGCTTGAAAGCGGCTTTCACATTGTCAGGAACACTATTCGCCTCCGCATTATCTAAAGACATATTCATCTTTTCATAATATTTATCCAATGCCTCATCTTCCACGCTGGTCTTCTTATCATTCATACCCAGTTGATAATCCGGATCAATCGTACGAATGAGTTTGCCCGTTTTGTCAAAGATGACGGTTGTCACCAATTTAGCTTTATAATTGGCTTTTTCATAAAAGTCAACCATCGTTTTATCCTGTTTGTCTGCACGTTGTTCTTTTACAGCATCTTTGAATTTAAATCCTTTATAATAATCATTAAGATGCTTCAACATCGGACCTGTTACAGATTCTTCTGGCAACACGGTAAGTGTTTTTTCCCAAACACCGTTTTTAGTAATATATACCGCCGTCTTTTTCCCAGAATAATAGCATTTTGCCACATACATACTATCAATAAAGAACCAATTGAGTTCTTCTGGATGCATTACTTTCTTTGCCAATGATTTAACAACAACTTCCGGAATAGTGTTCGGTTTTAAGGCAACATTGCCCTGTTCGTCTTTGACAATCACCTCAGGTTTCTCTTTTTTCGGTTTTTCAGGTTTCGGTTCACTCTTCTTTGGTTCAGCCGTTTTGGAGGCAACATCTTTAGACTTATCTTCAGAAGGTTTTGCCGTAGAAGATGTTTTGGGTGTAGCTGATTTGTTGGAAGTAGAAGAAGGTTTCGCAGAGGAAACAGCTGTTTTTGGGGCCGGAGACTGAGGAGTAGTTGTTTTAGAAGAAGGCGCTTTTGTATTGTTCGTCGTACTTTTAGAAGAGCTTGTTGTATTCTTACTTGAAGTATTAGACGAAGACGTATGTGTTTGAGATTCTTTGTTATCCTTTTGGACTATTGGCTTCGGGGCGGGCTTCTCAGCAGGAGCTAACGGATCTTTAAAATCTGCCGGGTCCTTTCTATTAATCAAGGCATTGTTTCCAGTAGAATTAAAGGTCAGCACGGAAGCTTTCACTCCCATTCCATCGGGTTTTACTTCAAGGTAGTAATGCGTTTTTTCATTGTCTTTTTCTTCCAAACAAGCAACACTAACGATAAAATCAGGATAATTTGCTTTCACGTATTCCATAATAGCGGACGGCAATTCATCAGCCGGAACGGGAAACCTGGTACACAACCATTTACCACTGGCAGAGATATACACTTTGCCCGTACTACCTTCGTCTTTGATGGTTGCGACATAATCATTACCGTCTTTTTGCCATCCTGTTACTTTCACGTAAGGATACTGAAATTCCAAGGTTTGTGACACATCACCTGGTACATCCGTGGATTTGATTTTTTGTGCGTACAACGAGCAGCTAAAAGTTGCAACTAATTGAATAACAATTAAAAATAGTATTAAACGTACAATTTTTTTCATAAAAAACCTATTTAAAAAAACGAGGGCCAAAAATACAAAAAAAGTAATTTGCCGCCA